>JAHELQ010000101.1 GCA_024644125.1 Candidatus Aminicenantota bacterium
GCCAACGATCGCACCTTCAAACAATTGTTGCTGCAAGCGCGGCAGATGATTGTGGAGGCCAATAAACACCAGAACTATCCCATCGAGACATTGGTGAAAAAACTGGGGCTGAATCTCGACGGCGAGACCTTCCCGTTGTTCGACACCGCTATCTTGCTGACCAATGTCCACGAGAAAAGCTATCTGGCCCATATTCCCCTCAACACTTTGTTCGCATTCCATTACGACGAAGAGACTGACACGATTGAATGCCGGGTGGATTATAACGGGAATTTGTATTTACCGGGGTCCATCCAGCGGTTCTGTCGCCATTTCACCACCCTTCTGGAGCAAGCCGTCTCCCAACCGCAAGCGCTGTTGCGGGAGATCGACCTGTTGTCGCCTGAAGAGTCAGAGTCCATTGTCCACACTTTCAACCGCACCGCCAACGAGTGGGAGCCGGGGATGGACAACCTGGCCAGCTTGTTTGAGGCGCAAGCGGAACGAACCCCAGACCGTATCGCCTGTATCGATGTGGACGAACACCTGTTTATCTCCTACGGCGAATTGGACCGTCTCAGTTCTGAGGCTGCCGCCGGTTTGTGGGAACATGGGGTTGGTCCCGAGAAGATTGTCGCCATATTGGAGCGTCGCAATTCGCAATTGCTGATCTGGCTGTTGGCGGTGATCAAGGCGGGCGGGGCTTTCATCCCCATCGATCCTGCCACGCCGCCCAAACGGATCCGGGCCATGTTGGCGGACGCCCGCCCGTTTTTGATCATCACCAACTCCGGCCTTTGGGGCAAATATTTCCTGCCGGATCCCTGGAAAACGGTGGAGGCGTCTGCTAAACCTTATGTGTGCGTCCCCAGGGGGCAAATCAAGAATTTCGACTCCTTGCCCATGATGGACCGTTCGTTGATCGACTACGAAAAATATATCAAATTCATTGGCGTGGCTCCGGTGAGAAACTGCATCACCCTGCAGGCCACCCGCGGCTGCCCCTACCAATGCGCCTATTGTAGCCGCACCTGGCCCAAGACCCATGTGTTTCGCTCCGGCGAGCATATCTTCGAAGAGGTGAAGATGTATTACGACATGGGATTCCGGCGTTTCGCCTTCGTGGACGACATTTTCAATCTGGACTGCAACAATAGTGAGCGTTTCTTCCGTTTGCTGATCAAGCACAAGATGAAGCTGCGCCTATTTTTCCCTAGCGGAATGCGGGGCGACATCCTCACCCGGGATTACATCGACTTGATGGTGGAGGCCGGCCTGTCTGGATTGCCGTTGGCGCTGGAAACCGCCTCCCCCAGATTGCAGAAACTCATCAAAAAGCATCTCCATCTGGACCGTTTTCGGCAAAACCTCGACTATATCACACAAACCCATCCGCAGGTGATTCTGGAATTGTGCACCATGCACGGCTTCCCCTCTGAATCGGAGGAAGAGGCGTTGATGACCATGGATTTCCTGCTGAACACCAAATGGGTCCATTTCCCCTATATCAACATCTTGAAAATCTGGCCCAACACCGAAATGGAAACCCTGGCGCTGGATTGCGGCATCACGCCGGACGCCATCGAGCGGTCCGAGAATCTGGCCTATCATCAATTGCCGGATATCCTACCCTTCGAGAAACGGTTCACTCTGGAGTATCAATCCAAGTTCTTGAACGACTATTTCCTGTCGCGGGAGCGGTTGTTGCATGTGTTGCCCCACCAGATGAAGGTGATGACGGAAAACGAGATGGTGCAGAAATATGATAGTTATCTTCCCGCCACCATCAGGGATTTCCAGCAATTGTTGGGTTTCCTGGGCATCAACCAGCAGGAATTGGGCGGCCTCTCGTGCGTCCCCGAAGAGCGATACGCCGTTACGAATGTGAACAAATCGCTGAAGAAGCGTTTCGGCGTCCACCGGGCGGATGAACAGGCCTTAAAGATCCTGGTGTTGGATGTATCGCAATATTTCAATTCCACCAAAGGGGACGAGAATGTCTATGACGTGGTTGAAGTGCCTTTGGGTGGGATGTTTCTCGTCACCTACCTCCATCAACGGTTCGGTTCGGCGGTCCAGGGCAAGGTGTGGAAAGCTGGGATCGACTACGATAGCTTCGATGAATTACGAGACTTGTTGCAGGAGTTCCAGCCGGATATCATCGGTGTCCGCGCCTTGACCTTGTACAAGAGTTTTTTTCACCAGACTATCTCCTTGATCCGCCAATGGGGCTTAAGCGCTCCTGTTATCGCCGGCGGCCCTTATGTCACCAGCGATTGCACCACCGTGCTTCGCGACCGCAATATCGATCTGGCGGTGTTGGGGGAGGGGGAACTGACCCTGGGGCATATCGTGGAATTGATGCTGGAGCGGGCGAACCGGGACCTACCGGAAGATGACTTGTTGAAGACTATCCCGGGCATCGCCTTTTACGAGAAGAAGGTCCGGGAAGAATTGTTAGGCATGCCGGTGATGTGCCACGACGTGGACTCCCCGCCGGCGAACCTGGACATTCCGGCCGCCGGCGCGGCCCCTCAAGTGTCTGCTTCCCATCTGGCATATATCATTTTTACCTCTGGCTCCACTGGTCGAATGAAAGGGGTGATGTTGGAACACAAAGGCATTGCTAACTACCTCCAATGGGCGAATATGCATTATTTCCAGGGCAAGGGATCAAACCTGCCGCTCTATTCCTCCATCTCCTTTGATCTGACCCTCACCTCCCTGTTCCTGCCCCTGTTCACGGGCAACGCGGTGGTGGCGTTTTCCGGAGAAAACAAGGATCTGTTGACCGAAGACGTGGTGCGGCATCCGGCTATCTCCGGCATCAAGCTGACCCCGTCGCACTTGAAGTTGTTATTGACCCAGGACAATCACGCCAACGCGGTGCGCACCATTATCGTAGGAGGCGAGGAATTGGAAACAGATCTGTCGGCCAGGGCGTGGCGGCATTTTGACCAAAAGGCCGAGATCTACAACGAATACGGCCCCACAGAGGCCACCGTGGGTTGCACGGTGTTCCGCTTCGATCCCACTGACCTTTCCCGCCGCGGCGTTCCTATCGGCAGCCCCATCGCCAATATGAGAAACTACGTGTTGGACGCCGCCGGAAAATCGATGCCTTATGGGGCGGTGGGAGAGTTGGTGGTGGGCGGCCACGGCATTGCTAGAGGCTACTTGAACAACCCCGAACAAACGGCGTTGGTGTTTGTGAAGGATGCTTTTTCAGCGGAAGCGGGCGACCGCTTATACAAAACCGGGGATTTGTGCGGATTTCTGCCCCAGGGGGTGATCGAGTACGCCGGCCGCAGGGATCATCAGGTGAAAATCCGTGGTTTCCGTATTGAACTGGGGGAGATCGAGGCGGCCTTATGCCGGCATCCATTGGTGCGGGAGGCTGTGGTTATAGACGGCAAGGATGCCAACGGCGACAAGTATTTGCTAGGCTATTACATTCCCACGGACGCCTCCAGGGAATCGCGTGATCTGAACGCCGGGCGCGATGTGTTGAAATTGAAGGAATTTCTACTGGTGGGCTTGCCGGATTATATGATCCCCTCCTTTTTTATCCCCATCGACGAGATCCCGCTCACTGTGAACGGAAAATTGGACCGCTCGCGGTTGAAAGGACCTGAAAGTATGGACTATTCAGACTATTACGTTCCACCGGAGGATGATTACCAGAAACGGATGGTGGCGTTGTGGGCCGACCTACTGGCGGTGGACGCGGCGAAAATCGGCATAGAGGCGAACTTTTTCGATATGGGCGGCCATTCGTTGAAAGCGGTAAGATTGGTGGCCAGGATTCAGCGGGAATTTTTGGTGAAAGTCACGTTGGCGGACATTTTCGAGTGTCAATTGCTCAAAGAGCTGGCGGCCCGCGTCAGGCAGTCGGCGCGGGAGAATTTCGTGCCGCTGGAGCCGGTGGAGAAAAAGGATTATTACGCGTTGTCGTCGGCCCAGAAACGGATGTTCGTTTTGCAGCGGATGATGGGGGACGACACGGTCTACAACATGCCCTATGCGATTCCCCTCAAGGAACCGGTGGACCCAGAGCGGCTGCAACGGACCTTCGACGCCTTGATTCAGAGGCATGAAAGCCTGCGCACCGTTTTTCTTCTCAACGGCGATCAACCAGTTCAAAAGGTTTCCGACAATGTGCCGTTTAAGATCGAAGTGAAAGAGGTGGCGGAATCCCGGCTGGCGGAGGCCAAACAGGCCTTTATCAAGCCCTTCGACCTGTCACGGCCCCCTTTGCTGCGGGTGTGTCTTTTGAAGGTGGTGGCAGCAGAACCTTGCCAGGTGATGATGTTCGACTTGCATCACATCATCAACGACGGCGTATCACAGGACATTCTAACCTACGAATTTTTCACTCTCATGAACGGCGGAGAGTTGTCGCCACTCAAATTCCAATACAAAGACTTTTCCGAATGGCAACAAACACCTGAGCAACAGCGGGCTCTGGAGCGACAGAGGAACTATTGGCTGCGGCAATTCCAGGATGGCGTTCCGGTTCTGGACCTGCCGCTGGATTATCCACGATCATTGGACCGGTCCTACGACGGGGAGACTCTCCATTTCACGGTGGAGGGCGACCAGGTGGCGGCTTTGAGGGCTTTGACCGCCCAAACAGGGGCCACCATGTTCATGTGCGCCATTTCCGCCTTCTATATCTTGCTGTCCAGATTGAGCGGGCAAGAGGATATCGTGGTGGGAACCGCTGTGGCGGCCCGTTGCCATGACGATTTGCAAAATGTCATTGGCATGTTCGTCAACACCCTGGCGCTGCGGCTGAGGCCCTTGGGGGATATGTCCATCAGCGGTTTCCTGGAATCGGTGAAGGAGAACACCCTCAAGGCCTTCGAGAACCAGGAATATCCTTTCGAACAATTGGTGGATAGTCTGGATTTGGAGCGGGACACAAGCCGCAATCCTGTATTCGACGTGATTTTCTCCTTCCAGAATCTCCACGACCGGGCCAAACTTTCGGAAAACAAGGGCTTCGCCGATCACTCCGGTTCTTTCAAAACCGGCTATTCCCATTCGAAGTTCGATATGACATTGGGGGGCCGGGAGAGTGGGCAGCGGATGATCTTTTTTATCGAATATTGCATACGGCTGTTCAAGCGGGAGACTGTCAGCCGTTTTATCGGATATTTCAAGAATATTCTCGCCGCCTACGTGGCGGACCCGTCGCTGAAAATCGGGGAAATCGCCATGATCCCGGAAGAAGAACGCCGCAAGGTGCTGATAGACTGGAACAACACGGATCGTGATATAGAGGATTCCCTAACCCTGGACCGGCTGATCGCCCGGCAGGCGCGGGAGACCCCGCACCGGGCTGCCCTGGTGATGGAGGATGCCTCGCTGACCTACGAATCAATGGAAGCGCGGGCTGTGCGGTTCGCGGAGGAACTGTCGGGCTGCGGCGTTCGGCGGGGCGATATTGTGGCGATATTGGCGCACAATTCTATCGAGATGATGATAGCCGTTATCGGGCTCCTCAAAATCGGAGCTCCGTATCTTGGCCTGGATCCCTACACACCGGACGAAAGAGTGGCGGTGATCCTTGCGGATAGCGCCGTTTCCGCCATGTTGATCAACCGGGAGTTCAGCCGACGCGTGCCCGCGGAAATCGGCTGTCTGTATTTGGATGAGAGCGCCGCGGCTATGACGGAATCCCCTGCGCCCACAGTTTCGTTCGAATCGTCAATCGCTGGCGATTTGGCTTACATTGTCTATACCTCCGGCTCCACCGGCATTCCCAAAGGGGTCATGGTGGAGCATCGCAACGCTGTCAATTATCTATTGTGGGCCAAAGAGCGCTTCATGAACAATGTGGTGGGCAATTGGCCGGTTTTTTCGGCGTTGTCCGTGGATTTTACTCTGACTCCGATGTTTGTCCCCATCATTTCAGGTTATGCCGTACATCTCTACCGGGTCGACAAAGACAGTCACGCCCTGGCCAGGATCGTGGAGAATCCCAATCTTTCGAATATCCTGGTGACGCCCTCTCATCTGAGATTGATGAAAACGTTGCCTACGGAACGTTCCAGCCTCAAGAGCCTTATGGTGGGCGGCGAAGCCTTTCCTTCCGGTCTGGCCGCCGAAGCGTACGGGATGTTTCCCTCCGGAGTGGAATTGTTCAACGCCTACGGCCCCAGTGAAATCACGGTGGCCAGCTCCTCCTACCGGCTGGATCCGGAGGAAACCTATGGTGAAACCGTTCCCATTGGCTTTCCCACCGCCAATTGCAGAAATTATGTGTTGGACTGCCACATGCAGCCTGTTCCTGTAGGAGTCGCTGGGGAGATATATATTTCGGGACGATCGGTTGCCCGCGGCTATTTGAACCGGCCGGATATCACGGCGGAGAGATTCCTGATTGATCCCTTCAATCCAGGCCAACGGATGTATCGCTCCGGCGATTTAGGCCGTTGGACAGTGGAAGGCGCTTTGGTTCATCTGGGCCGGATCGATTCACAGGTGAAAGTTAACGGCCACCGGATCGAGCTGGAAGAGATTCAATCCCGCCTGGTGGCCTATGACGGCGTTGAATCCGGCGTCGTGGTTCCCCAAAAGAAAGAAAACGGCGAGGTCTTCCTATGCGCCTATATTGTGGCGGCTGGGGAAACCAAGATGAAGGGCGGGGATTTTTCCGGCCTTCGCGCTTTCTTGGGGGATTATTTGCCCCATTTTATGGTTCCCATGCATTTTGAATTATTGGAGGTTTTTCCCATGACCGCTTCGGGGAAGGTCGATATCAAGGCGTTGCCCCTGCCCCATTTCGCCGGAGGGGGCCGGGGTAGCTTTCAGGCTCCGGGCAACGAACTGGAGGATCTGCTGGCGGATATCTGGCGGGCGGTGTTGGGAAAAGAATCTATCTCCGTCCATGACAATTTTTTCTTTAGCGGCGGTGATTCCATCAAGGCGATCCAGATCGGGGCCCGTATGAACAAGGCGGGCTATAAAATAACTATCCAGGATATCTTTCGCTCTCCCACCATCGCGGAATTGGCCAAACGGATGTCCACCACCTCTAGAATCGCCGATCAACAGGCGGTGGTGGGCGCCATGCCGTTGTTGCCCGTTCAGAAACGGTTTTTCGAACTATATCAAACCTCCGGTTATCATTTCAATATGGCGGTAATGTTGCGTTGGTTCGAACCCCTGTCGGAAGCGAGGGTTCGGGAGATATTCGGCGCTCTGCAGGCTCATCATGATGCCTTGCGTATCACCTTTTCCAAACGCGATGGCGTCATTGAGCAAATCAACCGGGATACTGAGCTTCCCCTGAGGTTGGAAGTGTTTGACTTGAAAGGGAAGAACGATGCCAGTAAGCGGTTGGCCGATGGCGTGAATCGCTTGCAAGCGGGATTCGCTTTGGAAGCCGGCCCGTTGATGGCATTGGGACTGTTCTACCTGGACGACGGCGACCGTCTGGCGGTCATCATCCACCATTTGGTGGCGGACGCGTTTTCGTTGCGGATTCTGTTCGAGGATATCACGACTCTTTTCCGTTCCGGCCCCTTGCCGCTAAAGACCGATTCCTTCAAGACCTGGGCCGGAGTTGTGGCGGATTACGCCCAAAGTCCGGAGGTGAAGGACCACTTGAATTATTGGAAAGAGCTGGATTTAAAAGGTTGCGACGTCATTCCCCGTGATTGTGAGCAGGGAGGCAATCTGGTTTCCAGTTGCGAAACCCTCTCATTCGTTTTGGATGAACAGGAAACCCAGTCGTTGACGTCCCAAGCGCGGGAGAAATTATTGACGGCTATTGCCGCCGGTTTTGGTCAAATCTTCGGCATCCGGCGGTTAGCTGTGACGCTGGAGGGCCATGGCCGCGAACAGATAGCCGGTGATATCGATGTCAGTCGCACCGTGGGCTGGTTCACCACCCTCTATCCATTGGCACTGGAAACCGGCTCCGGCGGAGACGTATCTGTTCTGCTGGAAACGGTGAAAGAGGCGTTGGAGAAAATTCCCGGAAACGGTTTTACCTACGGTCTATTGAGATACATGGCCGGAGACGGTTCATTGGCCGGTCTGCCGGCGGAAGCGGAGCCGCGGGTGGTATTCAATTATCTGGGGCAATTGGATTCGGACTTGTTAGATCTACCTTTCCGGGTGGCGACTGAATCCGCCGGAGATATCCGTCCCAATTCCATGAAGCGGGAGTTCGATTTCGAGATCTCCGCCATGATTCGCGATCACTGCTTGAAACTGTCCATTGTCTATAGCCGGGAACAATACGAAACCGGAACAATCGCTGCCCTGGGCAAACATATCGAGACGGGACTACGGGAATTGGCGACGGTTCAAATTCGGGACACGGAGGAGATGTATTCTCTGTCGCCGATGCAGGAGGGCATGTTTTTCCATCATCTCTACAATCAGGATTCCACCGCCTACAATGGCCAGATTTCTTACCGGTTCAAGGGTGATCTGAATGTGGAAATTTTGAGACGCAGTTTGTGGCAGTTGTTCAAACGGCACGATATTCTGCGCACGGCCTTTATCCATTCCGGCAAGCGGCGTCCCCTGCAGGTGGTGATGCCGCGGCGGGAGCCCGAGCTGACCTACCAGGATCTTCGCCATTTGCCGGAACAGAGGTGGATCGAGCGCGAGGTGGCGTTAGTCCGGGATCGGGAATTGAAACGGGGCTTCGACCTGGAGAGGGAAGTGCTGTTAAGGGTGACGGTTTTGCAAGTGTTGGACGACGAATTTGAATTTATCTGGATGAACCATCATATCATCATGGACGGCTGGTGCATGGGCATCGTGATGAACGATTTGTTGGACATGTATCGGGCTCTGGTTCAGGGGGAATCCTATTCCCTGCCGCCGGTGGTTCCCTACAAGAATTATCTCCAATGGTTGGAACGGCAGGACCGTGAGATGAGTATAGCCTACTGGACCGATTATCTAGCAGGATACGATACCCCGGCGGCATTGCCCCGGCTGTTGTCCCCGGCGGACCGGGAGTCGGGCCAACAGATGGGCCGGCGCGAAACCGCCTATTATCTCGACGAGGAAACGACAGCCACGCTGCGACAATGGGCCGCCGCCCACCAGGTGACATTGAACGCCATCTTGCAATCGGTGTGGGGAGTGGTGCTGGGCCGTCTTAACGGCGGGCGGGATGTTGTGTTCGGAGCTGTGGTCTCAGGCCGTCCCACCTCTTTGCCGGGGGTGGAGTCCATGGTGGGATTATTTATCAACACCGTTCCGGTGCGGGTGTGTTGGTCCGAAGGCCAATCTTTCGACCAATTGGCGCGGCAGATGTTCAGCAGTTCCATTCAAGGCGAACCCCACCATTATTGCACGCTGGCAGATATTCAAGCGGTGAGCGAACTCAAACAAGGGCTTCTGAACCACATTTTGGTGTTTGAGAATTATCCCCTCCCCAAAGATCTCGACGGAGTGGCGACGCCGAAAACCGGCAAGGGGGACTCGGAGCTCTCCATGAAACGGATGGAATTTTTCGAACACAGCAATTATGACTTCAATATTCTGGTGTCGTTGAAAAATAGAATTAAAATCCGGGTGAACTTCGATTCCCGGGTGTACGAAGAAGATTTGGTCGAGGCAGTGCTACGAGATGTTGAGGCCACAGTGAACGGCATATTGGCGAATCCTGACCTTCCGGTAGACGATATACCACTGTCGCCGCCGTACGTTCCGTTGTCTGAGACGGACGAGTCAGAGGTTTCTTCGGCGGCGGTGCAAACCGAATGGATATACAAAGGAGACTATCGTCCCGCTGAGGCGCAGATAAGAGCCAGCCGGTTGATGGCCGGGTATCCCCTCCTGCGCAGTTCGCTGCGGTTGCGGAATGGAGGGTTGGCTTTGAGAATCCATGACGCCGGCCAGGTGGTGGCGGATGAAGCCGTCAACGGAGATCTTGTTGCCGTGATTCCAGCCGGGGAACCGCCGTTGTGGCGGGTGGAGATCCAAAAACTGGCCCCTCGGGAATGGCGGTTTGGGGTGTCCAGTCATCCGGTGGTTTTGGGCGAGCTCTCCCACCGTTTGTTGGTGGCGGGGCTGTTGGCCTCTGACAACGAGGCCGGCGAAACCGGGCCTGTGGAAGATGGCAATGGGAACGCGCGGTATGCGGTTTCCGGGACGGAACAGACCGTTTATTGGACCAGGCTTTTTTCCCGTCCCCTTCAGCCGTTGGCGTTGGCGGGGGAATTCCCGGAGACACAGCCTGCGGGTTTTGCCACTGTCTTTGTGGACAGGGAATTGGAAGCGGAGCTTCTGGCCAGCTTGCGGGATGCGGTGGCCCAGTTGGGGCAGGAAATGGATGTGTTTTGCCTGACGGTATTTCAGGTGTTGATGTCTAAATATAGCGGCCGCAAGGATCTATTGGTGGGAACGCGCCGCAAACCGGCGGCTTTGGCGCCGGGGATGTTGGAAAAACGTCTGGCGGCGCGGGCGGATTGCGGAAACGATCCATCCTTCAAAGAGCTTTTGGCCCGGACGGCGGAACAATGGCGAGCTCAGGAACGATTCGGGCAGCGGGCGCTGGACCGGTTTATGAAGCAATATAGAGAGGTTAATCGTTTGAACGGAGATTTATTGGCTGAGGCGGTGTTCCGCTTTAGCGATGACCGCAGTCTGCCGGAGCCGGAAGCGCGGTTCTGTCAAGCGCCGGAGACGGTGGTTGAGCGCCCCGAGTCTCTATTGATGGATTGCGTGTGGCAGCGTGATGGTTTGGAACTCAAGCTTTGGTTCGCCTCCGATTGTTTCACCAAAGATTCTGCGTCCAGGATATTGGATCATTTTGTGAGAATTCTGTCCATGGTGGTGGCACAGCCGGAGATTCAATTGGCGGATATCGAATTGGCGGCGGATCTGCAGTCTGGCACTGCTGAGACGGAGAAGGCCCCGGTATCGAAACCCACGATCCAATTCGATTTTTAACCGCCGGCCATGAAATGAGGAGTTGAAGAATGGCGATATGCAAAACCTGTGTGCTTCCCGACACCTACGAGGGAATCGAGTTTGATGAAAATGGTGTGTGCAATTATTGTCGGGATGCGGAAAAAGCTAATAATCATGAGGATAGCCGGGATTTTTTCAGCGAGGAAGAACTGGCCGCGCGTCTGGCTCAATACAGGGATCCCCGCAACAAATACGATGTGTTGGTTCCTTTGAGTGGAGGCGTGGATTCCTGCAACGCCTTGCTCACTATTGTGGAGACTTTCGGCTTGCGAGCGTTGGCGTTTCACAACGATCAGGGCTACGAGGATCCCCAGGCCACGGAAAACGCCAGGGAGATCTGCCGGGCGCTTGATGTGGATCTTATCGTGGCCCAACAGGAATTCGGGTTCATGCGTAAACTCTACAAATATATCAATGAATCCCGGATCACGGGTTTGAATAGTTGTTATGTGTGCGGCAATATTCTGTATATCAACGCAATCGAAGTGGCGGATCATTATGGTGTTCCTTTGATTATCAACGGCTATTCCAAAGGTCAGAGCCGGCAAATCAACGATCAGAACTCCGGCATCGGCCATCTGGACAAAATGGTAGCCATGATCGAGGCGACGGGAGACAGCGAGTTCGCCAACGCCTTCATGAAGAAATTTGAGATTTTAGATAAACGGATCCCTTATCGGAGTAAACAGGATCTCCAAAAACCGCCGGACCCTGGGAAGATTTTGTTCATCCCCTTCTATATATTCGATTTTTACAAGCTGGACAAAAGCGCTCTCCGGGAACGGATTGTGTCCAGATGCGATTGGCGTCCCATGACAAACAGTTATCCCCGTCGCACCACCAATTGTTTCATGATCTGGTTGAATTCCTATATGGATCTCAAAAAAATGGGATATACCTGTTATCACTCCGAATACGCTGAGCATGTCAGGCAAGGGGAGATCTCCCGGGAGCAGGCGTTGGATGATTTGCGGTTCGAGCCTCCCGAGGGGTTGGTGGAAAAGCTGGCCCGGGAGGTGAACATGGACTTGTCGCTGCTGGAGAACGTCGAAAGACCGCCGGAATCCGAGGAACAGGCGGGTGGGGTGGTCATTGATTTCGATTTTTGATTCTCCCTAATTTAATTTGGAAATAGTGTCCTAATGACTTTAAACGAGAATTTATTATTATCCACCAAAAAATATGAAAAGCAACGGGAGTTTTGGCTTCGGACCCTCGACGGTCTGGCAATGGAGCCCTTCTTACCGCGGACTTGGCTGGGAGGGGCTCCTGCGGGGGGAAATTCTGGCCCCCTGGAACACGCCGTCGTTCTGGATGCCGGAGTGTCCGGGATTCTGGAGAAGTTGAGCAAACAGGACGATCTTACGTTGTTTGTAGTTGTGTTGGCCGCTTATCTTGTATTTCTCTCAAAATACAGTGGGCGGAGTGACGTTTATGTCGCACTACCAGTGTTGCCCCAGGGGGCGGAATCGTCTGTGCTCAACCGCGTGATGGCGCTGAGAAAAACGCTGTCCCCCGCCGTGAGTTTCAAGGATGTGCTGGTGGCGGCGCGACAGGAGTTTTACACCGTTGTGGACAACCAGGATTATCCTTTTGAACGTGTGATCCAACAACTACGGTTTCAGAGCGGAGAACCGCACGAGGGGCTACTGGAATCCCTGCTGGCCTTCAAGGGGTTGCACCGGGGACTTGACGGTAGCCCGGATATGAGTGGCAATCGTCTGCGTATTTTGGTGGATAGGAGCGAAGGGTCCGTGCGCTTGACTTTTGGTTATGATCCGTCAGATCTTTCGCCGGCCACAGTCACAGCCATCGGGGGATATTTCCAGCGTTTGTTGGGAGATTTGTTGAAAAATCTGGATGCCCCGCTTCAGGAGATCCCGTTGTTGGACCAGCGGGAATCGCGCCGGTTGTTGGTGGAGTTCAACGCCACCAAGCGCGACTTTCCAATTGAAATGACCATTCACCAAATCTTCAGGCAGCAGGTCCGGCGGAATCCGGATCGTACTGCGTTGTGCATTGGTCCCCGGCAATTGGCCTACGGGCAACTGGACCGTTTGAGCGACAATATGGCCTCAGCCATTGTCCGGGAACTTGATGGCGCGACCTCCATCGTCGGCCTTTGGCTGGACCGTTCATTGGAAATGATTATCGCATTGTTAGGGATCTTGAAAGCCGGTTGCGCCTATTTGCCCATTGATCCGCAATCCCCCGCCGACCGGGTGGAGTTTATGCTGAGGGATTGCGATTCGCGGCTCCTATTGTCGGAACGCGAGTGGGTGGCCGGGGCGTTGGCGGGTCTAGATGGTGTCGATGT
>JAHELQ010000580.1 GCA_024644125.1 Candidatus Aminicenantota bacterium
TTCGAAGAGGAAGAAGAGATCGATATCGACGCCCTACAACAAGAAATCGACACCTTGCAAAAAGAACTCTCCGACCTCCAGGTCAAAATGGCCCAAAAGCTCAAAGAGATTGAGAGATGAATATCATCAATAAAGAAAATTTCCCAAAAAACTGGGATCAAAAAAAGATTGGGACTATCTTAATCAGCTCTCAATATGGGACAAATGAAGCTTCTGTCGAAGATGGGCATTTTGAGATTGTTGGCATGAAGGATATCCAGGATGGGAAAATACTAACAGAAAATTTAGCAAAAGCAAATTTAAATAAAGATGACAAAGATAAATTTACTCTTCACAAAGGAGATATATTAATAAATAGGACCAACAGCTATGATCTTGTTGGAAAGGTGGGGATATACAATTCAGAAAAAGAAGTTGGTTTTGCGTCCTATTTGGTAAGGCTATCCATAGATAATAAGAAAGCAGACAGTGTATTTATAAATTTTTGGCTTAATAGCTATTTGGCGCAGGGTATCATCAAGAGGATCGCAACAAGAGCAGTTAGTCAAGCAAACATTAATCCTACAGAATTTAAAAAATTCTGCCCTATCCCTCTTCCTCCTCTTCCCGAGCAAAAAGCCATCGCCGATTCCCTCTCCACCTGGGATGATGCCATAGATAGACTCGAGCGGCTGATAAAAGCGAAGGAGAAGCGGTTTAGATGGCTTCTACGCTCATTGATTGGTGAAAAAAACGGCTGGAAGCAAGTGAAGCTGGGAGATTTGGGAGAAATTGTTACAGGAAATACACCTCCGAAAAACGATTCAAGTAATTATGGAGGTCACTATTGTTGGGCGACTGCCGAAGATTTTACAAATCGATATATACATGATACCACCATAAAGCTTTCTGAAAAGGGGAAACGAGTAGCTAGATTTGTTCCCCCAGGCTCAGTTTTAGTCACTTGCATTGGCTCTATTGGTTTAAACGCCATAGCAAGTGTACCATTGGCTACTAATCAGCAAATTAATTCCATTGTGCCTGAGAAAAATTATAACTCCGACTTTATCTACTACTTAATTTTATATGGGAAGAATAAATTGATTAAATTTGCCGGTGCTGGCGGAATTTTAATGCTCAGTAAAAATCAATTCTCTAAGATTGTATTTAAAATCCCCTCTCTTGAGGAGCAACAGGAGATTGCCGGGAGGTTGTCTGACGCTCAGCGGGAGATTGATATTCTCAAGCGTATGGCGGAGAAATACAAAGCTCAAAAACGGGGGTTGATGCAAAAGATGTTGACGGGCCAGTGGCGGGTGAATGCTGCGGTTGCGGAGAAATATGTTTGATTAAAAAGAGCGACACGGACTTGCGCGGACTAACACGGACAAGCAGAGATACACTGACTAACACGGACAACGCGAGGAGCGTAGCGTCCGTGGGGGTCCGTGAATGTCCGTGCCAGTCCGTAATTGTCAAAAACGCAGCGTCCGCGTGGGCCCCAAGGAGCCCCCTAACATGTCCGACCTAATTCCCAAACACGGCGGCTACCGCAAACTGAAAAGCTTTCAAGTGGCGCGGTTGGTCTTTGATGTGACGGTGCGATTTGTGCACCTCTACATCGACAAGTTTAGCCGCACAAAAGATCAAATGGTGCAAGCCGCCAGAAGCGGGGTGCAAAACATCGCCGAAGGCTCTCAGGCGTCGGCGACATCAAAAAAAACCGAGCTGAAGCTGACACAAGTGGCGCGGGCCAGCCTGGAGGAGCTGCGTCTCGATTTTGAAGATTTTTTGCGGCAGCGGGGGCTGCCGGAGCTCGAGCCCCAACACCCGGCGCTCGCGCGCTTCAAGGCGCGGCGGTGCCAGACCCTTGAAGAAGTACAGGCCTGGGTGGCTGAGGAAAGGAAAAGAAACACAGACTGGCATAGACAAACTCTAACCGGCACGGACGCGTCCGTGGAAGTCCGTGAACGTCCGTGTTTGTCCCTGTCGTCCGCCTGTCTCGCGGCGAACGCCGCACTCTCGCTATTAAACCTGGCCTGCTATTTCCTGGATCGCCAGGTGGAGCGACTGGCCAGGGATTTTGAAAACGAGGGCGGCTTCACCGAACGCCTCTACAGAGTTCGCAGCGCCAAACGAAGAAACAGATAAAATAATTTTAACTCCAACAATTTTGAATCCTGAACTCAATGAAAACATAATATTATCACTAGTATTAGAAGGAAAGGGAATTTTTTAAACGTTTAACATAAGCGTATTGTCTCTTTAAGTATTGCAGTAATAGAAACGCGCAAATATCAATAGGAGGCAACAATGTTTGATTTTGATTCTCTAAAGAAAGAAACGGAAGCATTGGAAAAATGGTTAAACGAAGAAAAAGAAGTGGAACATTACACCCATTCCACGGGCGTCAAACGGCGTATCGAGATGGGGAAATCAAAAGTTGAACACATCAAGAAGATTCATGAAACATTTAAAATTTCCCCCCAAATTATTGAAGAGGAAGATAAAAAATCGGAGAAAGCTGTAGAGAAATCCCTGCAAGAGGCCAAAAAAATCCTCGCACCTCCAGAAAAAATTCTAATCTATGAAGCGGAACAACTCCAGAATATGCAAATGCTTCGATCGAGAGCCATCGCCGCCGGAGTGATTCCCGGCTGCCATTGGTGGGGAGGGGGAAATCCCTATTATTGCTGCGGAACCATCCTCAAACACAACGAAGGCGGCGTGACCGAAGGAGGCTTCTCATGCCCCGGATACGCCATTACTGGAAAAAAAATGCATCCCTGGGCAAACGCCAAAGGTAACGGTACATTCGGGTATACGGACGACAATGATGTAATTATCGAGAATACCATCTGGTTTGCCTATTGGTCTGATTCTTACCACTTTTTCAAACCATTGGCCGTGGTTTCGATTCACGGGTGGTATTTTATTTATGCCAATGATCAATTTTGGAATTTCAAATCGACCGCATTGGAATTGGAAATCGGCATCGATGTCTACCAGTACCATTGGGCGGGTAGTGTCTGGAAAACAGTTTTTGGCAAATCAGGTAAAAACATCAATGATTTTGGCCGCATAGACAATTTCACCACAATTTTCGCCAACCCCCTGCTTATCGGCCCCAACCAATGGGTGTTGATTCCGCTGACAGTGAGACTCACCATCAACACCCAGGGCTCAAGTTCCCAGGGAAGATTCGACTTCTCATCGCCCAATTACATCAGCGCCATGATGATGAATCTCTGCCTTCATTAATATAGAAACAACAGGGGACAGGCGCCTACGTTTGCCTGTCCCTTTTTTTACTCTTTTTTTAGCCGTCCTGCCCGGGAGAGAGCGCGTTTGTGGGATCGTACGTGCAAGCGGCGGTTTTGGCGTGCAGGTTGCCGGATTGTTTCATGGCGTTGACGCGGCAGTCGGGACAGATGAACTTGTATTCGCAGTCTTTGCAGGTTTCGATTTTGTCTTTGGTGAGGCGCCAGTAGGGCTCCAATTTATCGATGAGGGGGAAAAAACCGTCTTTTTGGATGT
>JAHELQ010000581.1 GCA_024644125.1 Candidatus Aminicenantota bacterium
AAACTTTCGGCGGTAATCGCTTCATAGTCTCCGAATTGAACATCCCGGCAATTGTGTACCGGCAGGAAACGTCCCAATTCCTGTGCCCAACGCACCCACATCGCCGTGCCCTTTTCCTTCCTGAGCATACGATTGGGATGGGCGGTCACATCCAGCGTCAATCGGGACGATAAATACTTCACCCTCTCCGGGTCATAGTATTGGATCTTCTCCTTCCCCTGCACCACCACAGCCTTCAACTTTTTAGATCCCATGACAGCGCCACAACCGCCGCGACCGAATTGTCTGTGAAATTCCGTGCCAATACAGGCAAACCGAACCAAATTCTCACCGGCAGGTCCGATACAAGCTACCCGGGAGCCAGGAAAACGCTCCTTGAGAAGCGACTCCGTCTCAAACTTCCCCAATCCCCACAATTGATTGGCAGCTTCGAACGCCACTTCGCCGGGGGTGATATGAAGGAAAACCGGCTGTTCGCTTTTCCCGGTAATCATGACAAAATCCAGACCGGCCCGTTTCAGTTGGGGGCCCCAATGACCGCCGATGTTAGAGTCGAGAAAGGATTTGGTCAAAGGGGATTTGGTTACCAGAACCGAACGGGCCGACGTATTCACCGACGTTCCAGTTAAGGGTCCGGTAACGAATAGCAGCGGATTCGAGGCTTCAAAAGGTTCCTGATCCACGAATCCCATCTGCGCCATCATATTCAATCCCAACCCCTTGCCACCCAGAAATTCCTCGAAGATTTCCCTCTTCAGAGTGACATATTCGTACTGACGCGAACTCAAATCGATACGCAACCCTCTGTTCATGATACCGCCAATCTTCATTGCCTCACCTGCCGTGCTTAATTCGCCGGGCCTACCCGACGGTAATGAACTATAATAGAAAAAATCCGTAAAAAAGTAAAGCACTCGCCAAAGGCGGGGAAAAACAAAACTGCTCTGGTTTAAAATAAGCAATTATATTGCGCCAATCGGAATGCAAAAAAGATATATCAAATATTTGACTCTTGAATTAATACCATTTATAATAAATTTTATTAAATTTTGGATTTTTCAGCGAGACAAAATTCCAGGAGGTTTGTATGGAAAAATTAATCTATCTAGACAATGGCGCTACCTCGTTCCCAAAGCCGGAAGAAGTGTATACGTTTATGGACACTTTTTACCGTAATTTCGGAGTGAATCCAGGACGCTCCGGATATGATATGTGCATGGAAGCCGGCGAAGTGGTGGAAGAAACAAGAAAAATGCTGGCGGATTTCTTCAATGGCGGCACGGATCCCAACCGTTTGTGCTTCAGCTACAATTCCACCGACGCTCTAAATTTAATCATCTTCGGTCTCTTAGGCAAAGGCGACCATGCCATCAGTACGACCCTGGAACATAATTCGGTCCTCCGCCCCTTATACCACCTTTCCCAGGATGAAGGCGTCGAAGTCGATTATGTCGGTTTCAACAATAAAGGCTTTATCGATCCGGATGATATAAAGAAAAAATTCAAGAAAAACACCAAACTGGTGATTGTCAACCATGCCTCCAACGTCATCGGCACAGTGCAACCCATCAAAGAGATCGGCAAATATTGCCGGGAGCAGGGAATCATCTTTGCCATCGACGCATCCCAGTCGGCAGGAAAAATTCCTATCGACATGCAAGAGATGAAAATCGATATCGTGGCCTTCACCGGACACAAATCGTTACTGGGCCCCACGGGAATCGGCGGTCTTTATGTGCGTGACGGCGTGGAAATCAAGCACACCCGCGCAGGCGGAACCGGCGTCCGCTCCGCGGTACGCACACACTTATTCGAATACCCATACCGTCTGGAATACGGGACACTCAACACCGTCGGCGTCGCGGGATTGCGCGCCGGTGTGAAGTGGGTATTGGAAAAAGGCATGGAGAACCTTCACCATCACGAGATGAAACTCACCGCCATGCTAAGGGAAGGATTGCGGAACGAGGAAGGTATCACTCTCTATTGCCAGGAAGATCTCGATAACCACATCAGCGTATTCCTGTTCAATGTGGATGGAATGGAAGCATTGAATACCGGTACACTTCTCGACGTTGACTACAACATCGCCTGCCGAACCGGATTACATTGCGCCCCATTGGTGCATGAAGGCATCGGTACAATTCCCATCCATGGAGCAGTCAGATTCGGCGTCGGCCCCTTCAACACCGAAGAGCATATCGAAGAGGCCATCGCAGCGGTAAAAGAGATCCGCGATATGCAACAGAAAAAAGCGAAGTAAATAAAAAAAATAATTACCCAATCATAAAAGGCGCCCTCAGGCGCCTTTTTTTTAGACCAGGTAGCGCTTCAATGAAATGGTCACCCATTCGTCGGTATAAAATCCATAATGATTGATAATTGTCAACTCTTTTAAATCCAATAACGACACCGAACCCTGTATGGCGCATTCATCCAACGGTTTTTTGTCCTTCTCCCAATACTGGAAATAATAATCGGGAAATTCACCATAAGGCGCCAGGAAGTCGATGATCTCCAGAGCCTTGTCCGCGTCCAGGGGACCTTGGGCCAATGCGTCCAACAACTCTTTGTTCAACTGGTCATACCGCCATTGAATATCGTCGTATTCTCCCGAAGAAACGATCTGAGTCCAAAAATTCATGGCGCACAATCTCATCTCCGGAATCACAAAATGATTCGATACCAGCACCAGATCATCCCGTAGTTCCCGCTGGGGAGCGAAATAATACCCGCTGGGGCAATTTTTGTCGGTGTACATGGGGTCAACATAACCGGTTTCGCCGAAATCAGCGGCATTGTACCGGTATGTGTAGTCCGGATGAAACCTTTTGTAATCATCCACCAACGCCTGGTTGAACAGATGGTCGTAGTCTTCAGGGTATTGATAGTCGTTCCAACGTACCATCAATCCCTTCAGGATGGGAGTCGAAGGATTCTTCAGCAATTCCTCCACCGGCTTCAGGATTCCGTTGGCCAGATGATGGGGAGGATACGACATAAAATCGATTTGATCAGTGGTCATGCCCGCCTCGACGATACAGGCCCTGTCATTGGAGCCGTCCGCCAATATATAGTCCCAACTGACTCCCCTCTGGGTATCCACCAAGACATCCACAGCTTCCTGGCAACTGGAACCCTGCTGGATGGCCTACCGGTTCAGCAACAAGGAATTGATACCCGGGCGATCGGAATCGCAATTGCCGGAGGGAGACATATCCACCCCCACACCGATTCCGTAGCGGTTCATTCCGGCGATGCTGCCGATCATGCCGGGAGCGGACACCGTAACGAACGGGATCTCCCGGTCAGGGAAATAAAGAATCATGGCTGCCGTATATTCGAACACTCCGGCCGTGGGGAACATAAAATCACGCCCCATATAATGGTATTTTTTCCCATTGTTGCCGGTTCCAAATTGGGAGTAGCCGTTACACGTCACCGGAATCTGGAAATATTCGGGTTTCAGTTCGAATTTCAAATCTTTATAGAGTTCCGCCACTTCCAACGGT
>JAHELQ010000582.1 GCA_024644125.1 Candidatus Aminicenantota bacterium
AAGCAACTCTTTTTTCAGTTTGAGGTAACGATGGAGGGGATCGAGATTTTCCCTGACATATTTAATCAAGTTCAGATAGACGCTGGAATCGATGTTCTCTTCGTACAACGCGGATTCCAGGCAATCTTTATATTTGTGAACCCTGGCTTCGAAGAGGTGCTGCTTCATTCCTCCATCCACCAGCGCGGCCAGGGTTTTTTCAAACTTTTTATGATTCTCCCAGAATGTCTCCATCACCAGAGTGCGGTCCGCGGCATTCTTCGATTCGCGGTAACGGGCGTAGTTGGAATAATTAAGGGTGATCTTCGTACCGTCCGACAACACGATTTCCGGCGCCGGCAACTCCACATCGTTTAGAATACCGGAGGCCTGCTGACTGGTGCGGGAAAAAAGACCGGTCATAGACACAATTTTTTGTTGCTCTTCGGGCAACACATGATCTTTCATCCGCAACACTTTTTCCATGCCGAACTTGTACGTTTCGAGTTTCGGCTCCTCTTTTAAGTATCCCGAGAAAGCGTCGCTCCCCAATTTCAGGATATCGCTGTCCATGAACGCTGTTTTTTCATTCAATGTCACCATCATCATCCGTATGTCGCCTCTCATCCGCTGGAATTTGGGATCGCCAAGATCGGAGTTGGCCTGATGGCTGGCATAAGCGTACAACTGAAATACCCGCTTCATCATATCGTTCAGATACTCCATGAATCCAAACATTTTCGCGGCGGAAGCGGTCCAATCCTTCGCAACGGAATCGAGAGCTTCGATCGAGGTTTTCACGTCGGTTTTCTCTTTTTCAAACGCCTCGAACGTGGGAAAAATATCATCGACATTCCAGGTAAACTCAACCGGAACATCTTTTCGATCCTTCATGGAAAAATCGGGAATCTTATCTGATTTCGTAGAATCTGCCACGACACCCAGAGGCATCAACATCATCAAAAAGAGGCACATTGTAGATTTCATCGTCATATTCACAAAACTCCTTATTATTGTTAGTATCACTCATATTCAATGCTAAACCGAATTGCGGAAAAAATCAACAGACACACGACGCCTTGATCAAAATCCCGGAATTGAGCGCCGCCCTGACCTGCTCGACAATTTTTTGCCGCAACAATTCCTGCTCCTCGTCCGTCAATTCCTCAAACGCCCCGAGTACTTCTGAATAAACATCCCCCACGGCGGCAGGTTGTTGGAATTCCATCAATACCGCTTCGGAAAATGCCGACAGGTTCTCTTCCGCCACCTCCATGGGAACCGGTTTTATCAAAATCGGAAAATCGTCCGGTTCGACTTCGAGATTGCCGGGGAAATAATCCGACTTATTTTTATTCCAATCCCACCGGGTGCTCTCGATCTGAACATCCGGCGCCACCACCAACTTCACCTCTTTCAATTGCTCAAATTCGAGCGTAAGCAGCTTCTCCGCATCCTTAATTCTGATTTCGTCCTGGATATAGAGAAGGGAATGGCTTTCTTGCTGCAAGTCCAATTGCCATTTTTTCTTTTCCAATCCGAGAATATCTTCCAGCAAGAGGCGTCGCTTCCCTTTCAAGCGTGAATATCCCTTTTGCGCAAACCGGACGAACGAATCTTCCGGCCGCACTGCCTCGATATCCTTTGCGTCGGCGAAATAAGCTTGCGCTTCCTCTGGCAGCAATTCTTCGACAGCCATCATGGTCCGTTTAAAATAACGCTCCAGGAGAATCTTCTTCATGCCGGCAAGCGTCATGCGTATACCACAATAACCGGACGTCGCTCCAGCCGAAACCGGTTCGGCGGTCAATCGTGGCAGCAATACCGATTGAACCTTGTAGGGATCCGCCAATCTCAAGTAAAAGTGGCCAATCCCGGCGTTACCCATAAAAAAGCTGGTGTCTTCGTTATTTCCCGCATCCCGGTAGCCGGAGATATATTTTTTGAAATTTTGCCGGTATAACAATCCCCGCTCCCCGACTTTGGTCGCCAACTCCCAGTAACTCTCATCGCCGTAGGTCCGGTACGCCTCGAGAAATAGATCCGCGTTGCCCCCCCCGCCATGGCAAAGGATGAACGACGACATCTCGATATCCCGGTCGCCCTCCACGTCGGTCATGATTGTTCTCTCGATAGCGAGCTTCGCTTCCCGGGTGTAACGTTGATCATGCAACAACTCCCAGGCCCGCAAGCGCGACAAACCGATTCCGGCGGCTCCATGGCACCAGGCGTTCATATTGCCGGCATCTTTGAAGAAGCCAAAATCCCCATTGCGATAGGCTTTGCTATGTTTATCTAAATCTTCATCGTTATAAATTCCTTTGCGCAAATCCAACCAATTCTTCTTTTCCAGGTCAAAGAAGTTGGTCTCGTATAAAAATGCCTGTTCGGCCAGCCAATAAAACGCGTCATTGCCCAAATACCGTCCCAATTCCAGAAACACGAAACCAATGCCCGCGGCCCCGTGGGAAAATCCGCACAACCCGCTGATGTGGGAATGCGAACGGTCCCAATAATAACCGCTCGGGCCGGGATTGGCCGTTTTCACCAGATGAACGATAAAACGGTCCAACAATTCCAGAAGCCAGGACTCGCCTGTGGCGGCGTGCAGGTGGGCCAGCCCCAACGCCGAACCCGCCTTCCCGCCGATCAGGTCATCCACATTGAATTGCCCATCCAAAAACGAACCACTATCCCTGACGATTTCCAGAGCCTGCTCCAGATACAAGTCATCCTTCAGGAATTGTCCCATCCTCATCAGCGCATACGCCACTCCCATCCGGCCGGTAAAAAAAGAATAATATTCCGTTTCCTCCTTCCGGCAAAAATACACGACCCATTGGAGACAACGCTTCGCGGCGTCGAGATATTCCTCCTTTCCGGTCATATTGTACAATTCCATAAAAAACAAAGCGATGCCGGAATTCCCCGAATAAATCCCCGTCCCCTCCGTCCACTCGACATTCCTCTTCTCATCCATTGACATGGTTTTCCAGCGCATCCCATGCTCATCCACAATAGCCCTGGAAAGAATTTCATCCCCAATCCGCACAGCCTCGGCTATAAATTGTTTTCCTTCATCCTGATTCATATATTATCTCCATTCACTCATTCTTTGTTATACACCTCAAAAAACCTCCCCCAGCCATGAATTTCACCTCGACGCCGGGGCGACACACACCACGCCTAATGATAATCAAACCCCAAAAAAAAGTCAAACCCCAAACCGCCCAATTCTAACAATTAAATCATAATTTCGCGGAGTGCGGAGAGTGGGGACAGGCCCTGGCGATTTATCCCTGTCACTGCGTTCTGCAAGAAGCGCGAGGCGCGAGGAGATCGATCACCCTTCGGGGGCGAGGTGGTGGAGGGAGTGGTGGATGAGGTAGCCGAGGAAGGCTTCATCGCGGTTGAGGATGCCGAGACGGTTGTTGGTCATGTGGACGTAGGATTCGAGAATGACCCAGAGGAGTTGGCGATCCTGGGGAATCATGGATTGCGGATCCGGGATGAAGGATTCGGG
>JAHELQ010000102.1 GCA_024644125.1 Candidatus Aminicenantota bacterium
GAGTCTGGAACAAAGGCCCCATATCCACATCGAAGCCCATATCGGCATAAGCGGTAGCGACCACTTTTGCGCCGCGGTCGTGTCCGTCTTGCCCCATCTTGGCGATCATGATGCGGGGACGCCGTCCTTCCACCCGGGCAAACGCGTCGGTCATCTCCCTGACTTTTTGCACGGTGTCTTCGCCGCCCTCTTCCTGATATTCGCTACTGTAAACGCCGGAAATAGTTTTTGTCATGGCTTGATACCTTCCTGAGACTTTTTCGATGGCATCTGAAATCTCGCCCAATGTGGCTCGTACGCGGGCCGCCTTGACCGCGAGCTCCAGCAGGTTGCCGTCGCCGGATTCGGCGCATTTGGTAATGGCATTCAAAACTTCCGCAACCGCTTTGTTATCCCGCCTGGCTTTCAATTCATCCAGCCGCTTCACCTGGGACAGGCGAACCGCTGTGTTGTCCACTTCCAGAATCTCGATAGGTTCCTCTTTGTCCAACCGGTAACGATTGACGCCGACAATGGTCTCGCGGCCGGAATCGATGCGCGCTTGCCTGCGGGCCGAGGCCTCTTCGATCCTCATTTTGGGAATTCCCGCCTCGATGGCTTTTGTCATGCCGCCGTACGATTCGATCTCGAGGATATGCTCCCAACCTTTTTTCATCAATCCATCGGTCAGGGCTTCCACATAATAGGAACCGGCCCAGGGATCGATCACTTTGCAAATATTGGTCTCGTCCTGCAAATAGAGCTGAGTGTTGCGGGCGATGCGGGCGCTGAAATCGGTGGGCAGCGCGATGGCTTCATCCAGCGAATTGGTATGCAGCGATTGGGTGTGCCCCAACGCGGCCGCCATAGCTTCGAGACAGGTTCGGACCACATTGTTGAAGGGATCCTGCTCCGTCAAACTCCAACCGGAGGTCTGGGAATGGGTCCGCAACGACATGGACTTGGGATTTTTGGGGTTGAACTGCTTGATCATTTTGGCCCAAATCAGACGGGCGGCTCTCATCTTGGCCACTTCCATGAAATAATTCATACCTTGCGCCCAGAAAAAGCTAAGACGGGGAGCGAATGTGTCCACGTCCAATCCGGATTTGATGCCGGTCCGCACATATTCCAACCCATCGGCCAGAGTGTAGGCCATTTCCAGATCGGCGGTGGCGCCGGCTTCCTGCATGTGGTAGCCGGAGATACTGATGCTGTTGAATTTCGGCATATTGCCGGAGGTGTATTTAAAAATATCCGCAATAATGCGCATCGAGATCTCAGGGGGATAAATATAGGTATTGCGCACCATGTATTCTTTTAGGATATCGTTCTGAATGGTGCCGATCAATTTTTCAGCGGCGACGCCTTGTTCTTCGGCAGTGACGATATAAAAAGCCATCACCGGCAACACTGCGCCGTTCATAGTCATCGACACAGACATCTTGTCCAGGGGAATGGAATCGAACAGGATTTTCATATCCTCGATGGAGTCGATGGCCACACCCGCCTTGCCCACATCTCCCACAACCCGTGGATGATCTGAATCATACCCTCTATGGGTGGCCAGATCGAAGGCGACGCTCAATCCTTTTTGCCCCGCGGCGAGATTACGGCGGTAAAAGGCGTTGCTCTCCTCGGCGGTGGAAAATCCGGCATATTGGCGAACAGTCCAGGGCCTCTCCACATACATAGACGGATAGGGCCCCCGCAAAAACGGCGGAATGCCGGCGGCATAATCCAGATGCCCGCAACCGGAGATATCATCGCCAGTGTACAGCGGTTTGACATCTATTTTTTCCATGGTGTTCCAGATGAAATCTTCAGGAGACAGCCCGGTTTTGCCGGTGAAATCTTTTTCCCACTCCTCCCGGGTCACGGCCCTGGATTTGGTGTCTAAATGTATTTTTGTAAAATCCGGTTTTTTCATTGTTCCATTACTCCTATTTTCTTAAAGATTGAGGACAATATCTGGCGGGCATCCGCTCCCAGGAATATAAACTCATCCACTCCGGCGGCGCGGTGCGCGTCCACCTGATCCTTAGGATAACCGGCCAGAACAGAGATGATTCCGGTTTTTTTTTCTTTCAATCCACTAACAATGGGAGGTACTAATTCAGGGTAGGTCTCGTCGGTGGAGCAAATCACCACCACCGCCGCGCCTGATTCAACTGCGGCGGAGACAGCGTCGCCAGGTACATCAAATCCACGGGCCGGATAAATCACATCAAAACCGCCAACCTCGAAAAATCCGCGGGAAAAATCGGCCCGGCCTTTATACTGAGCCAGAGGACCCATCGTCGCCAGAAACAATTTAGGAGCCCCGCCTGTTTTTTCTTTATAATTATCGGCAGCTTCCCGAATTTCTTCGAATATCTGCGCAATTCTGAATGGACTGATGGGTTCGATACTCAGCGGTTCAGCGGCTTCAGGGACCAGGGAAGTGAGCACTTCGCCGATGGTCAATCCGCAGAGATATCCCTCAATTCCCGTCTCCATCAGGAGATTGACGGCATCTTCGGCTTCCGGTTCCCAGAGGGACAAAGCCTCGATACTATCGGAAACTTCCGTTTGGATGCGACGGAGCTTGAATTTTTCAAGATATTGACTCCGCTCCAATTGCATCGAGCCGGATTCGCGGTTTTCCAGCCGTCGCTCTTTAGGATTGGCGTACATGTTAATTCCCACCATCACATTCTTCCGCTTCGCGGCGTCCGTTTTTCTTTTTTCCGCAACAACTGCGATTTCAGCCTGGGGGAAACCGGACCGCAACGCCTTCAACATCCCGCCTTTTTCTTCAATCACCTGCATCAGTTTCCAGGACTCGCCGGCCACGCGGTCGGTCAAATTTTCGATAAAATAAGAGCCGCCGGCCGGATCGATAAGATTATCGAGATGAGTCTCTTCTTTCAAAATGATCTGGGTGTTGCGGGCGATACGGCGGGAGAATTCATCCGCTTCCCGGATGGATTCATCGAAGGCGTTTGTATGCAGACTATCGACGCCGCCTACGACAGCCGAAAACGCCTCGGTGGCGGTCCGCAACAGATTGACATAGGGATCGTAAACAGTTTGATTGAAGCGGGAGGTACGGCCATGGATCGTCATCTTCCGGGATTCTTCGCTTCCGCCGAAGGATTCGACAATTCTGGACCAGCACAAACGCGCGGCCCGGAGCTTCGCCACCTCCATAAAGTAGAAGGGACCGATGCCGAATGTGAAGCGAATACTCGCTGCCGCGTCGTCAATGGCGATGCCCTGCTCCATCATACGATTCAAGTATTCGACTGCGGTTGCCAAAACAAATCCCAATTCCTGCACAGCGCTGGCGCCGGCGTCATGGTAGGGTAATCCACTGCAACCGATGGTTTTGATCGACGGAGCATTCTGCGCCGCCCATTTATTCGCTTGAGCCATCAGCATGAAGATCGAATCGGGAGACATCTTCAGCGTCCCCTCAACCGCCAAGGCGGCATACGGGTCCGCTTCGACGGCGCCTTTCAATTCGCCGGGTTCAATATCCCGCTCCCGGCCGAGGGCCGCCAACATCATCAATATATTCAAAGAAACCACGCCGGCGGAAATATTCACCGGAGTTTCGGCCAGATCCACTCCATCGAGAGCGGTCTTCAAATCTTCAATCGTGGAAATCGAGATGCCGCCGTTGCAGACATCCTTCCCGGAAGCGATATCCGCATCCAGCCCCAGACGGCCGGCCCGGTCGAGAATAATGTTCACCGCCGTCTGGCCCCTTTCGAGATCACGCTTTAGCGCTTCGTTGTACGTTGCCGGAGTTCCATAGGGAAGTTCCTGGGAGATATCCCAACTGGAAGTGAGATAGCCCTCTTCCCTGGTTCCACGGACAAAGGGGCTGAAACCCGGAAGATTCCCCAAATGGGAGAGCCCTTCCAAATCCTCCCTGGTATAAACAGGTTGCAAATCAATATTTTCATAGGTTTTGGCGACTAATTTTTTTTCGAAGGAGGCTCCTTTCAAACCGGCCTCCGCCGCATCCTTCCATTCTTGATAGGGGGTGGGCGGAAAATCCCGGCCGAGGTCTAAATCCTTCTCTAGTTTCACTTCTTTTTCTTGAGAGTGCTCGTTTGCCATAGGTAAATTCTCCTAATTTAATGTGGAAAGAAACACACAAGTCCTTATTGTCAGAGATACAGTAATTATCATTATACAAAAAAATTTGCCAAAAAACAATATCCCGGAACCCTGAATACACGGCCCGCAAAGAAAGTGAAAAATTGTTGACAAGGTAGTCAAAAGGTGATACCATCCTTCCAACATGATAAAGAAAGCAATTGTAATCGGCGTGGCCGGTGGAAGCGGGTCGGGAAAAACAACGGTTGCGAACGCAATTAAGGGCGGATTGGGCGCTTCGAGTATCGTGATGCTCCAGCATGATTCATACTACAAAAACAACCGGAATTTATCCATCACCGAATTGCAAAACCTCAATTACGATCACCCCGATTCCCTGGAGACCAGCCTCCTGGTCTATCATCTGAAAGAATTACTGGCGGGTCGCGAGGTGGAGGTTCCGGTCTACGACTTCGCCACCCACTCACGCAGACGATCGGGAATCATCGTCAAGCCGGCGCAGGTTATCATTGTCGAAGGGATTCTTATCTTCGTCGAAAATGAATTGCGCGAAACCATGGATGTCAAGATCTTTGTGGATACCGACAGCGACATCCGCTTCATTCGCAGGCTAAGACGGGACATTGAAGAGCGGGGCCGTACAATGGACTCGGTAATCAAACAGTATATAGAAACAGTCAAGCCGATGCATGAAACATTCGTGGAACCCAGCAAAAAATATGCGGATGTCATTCTTCCCGAAGGGCAAAATCCCATATGCACAAAAATGGTTGTCTCTATGATCAAGGAACAACTAAGGGGCGGTGAAACCGTTTAACATTCTTACTATGAAGAAAGGAAAACAGAAATGACGGAAAAGCATTATATCAGCGCGCAACAATTATTGGAAGATTCAGTTAGATTGGGCATCAAGATTTTGGAAAGCGGTTTTGAACCGAGTTTTATCGTCGGCATCTGGCGCGGCGGCACCCCGGTGGGGATTGCGGTACAGGAGCTTCTGGATTATTTCGGTATCAACACCGACCACATCTCGATCCGAACCTCTTCCTACGAAGGGATCGGCAAACGGGGCAAAGAAATCCGGGTACATGGCCTCGATTACATCGTGGAAAATATCGAATCGGAGGACGGTCTTCTGATCGTTGACGATGTGTTTGATTCAGGTCTCAGTATCGCGGCGGTCATCGACACCCTGGAGAAAAAATGCCGAAAGAACACACCCCGCGACATACGCATCGCCGTCCCATATTTTAAACCGCAAAACAACAAAACCTCCTTCAAACCGGAATACTTCGTTCACGAAACCGATAATTGGTTGATTTTCCCCCATGAGCTCACGGGGTTGACTTCTGAAGAGGTGGCAACCAACAAACCAAAAATTTTCGAATTAATCAAGGGGGTAAAAAAATCATGACACTGACAAGAGAGTTTATCAGAGCAATACCAAAGACCGATTTGCATCTTCATCTCGACGGCTCATTACGGCCCGAGACATTATTGGAGCTTGCGGCGGAAGGAAATGTAGCGCTACCGGCGAACACCGTCGAAGGCTTGATGCAAAAGGTGTTCAAGGAAAAATACAAAGATCTCGGCGAATATTTGCAAGGCTTTGCCTATACAGTAGCCGTCATGCAGAGCGAAGCCAACCTCGAACGGGTCGCCTATGAATTGGCGGAAGACAACATCGAGGAGGGAGTCCGGTACATCGAAGTCCGGTTCGCTCCACAATTGCACCAAAGCCAGGACATGGATGTGATACGCGTGCTTCAGGCGGTCAACCGGGGATTGGAACGGAAGAAAAAAGAATTCAACAATAGCTCCGCCGTGACCTCGGGCGGCGACGTGCCGTTTGATTACGGTTTGATCGTATGCGCCATGAGAATGTTCGATTATGGATTTTCGGAATATTTCGATACATTGCTGAATGTGCATAAACATTCGGAAAAAAAATGGATCTTTTCGCTGGCGTCGCAGGAGTTGGTAAAGGCGTCGGTCAATGCCAGAAACAAGTATAAAATCCCCATCGTAGGCTTCGACCTGGCGGGACAGGAAAAGGGTTATCCAGCTTCGGACCACCGGGCGGCTTATCATCTGGCGCACCGAAACTTCTTGAAAAAAACCGTGCACGCCGGAGAAGCGTATGGACCAGAAAGTATTTTCCAGGCCATCACCGAATTGTACGCGGACCGCATCGGCCATGGGCTCCATTTGTTTCACTCCTATATGATCCAGGACCGGGACATCCGCGATAAAGAAGCTTACACCAAGTACCTGGCGGAATTTATCGCCCATCGCCGCATCACCATCGAGGTGTGTCTCACCTCCAATCTTCAAACCAATCCTGAATTCAAGGAACTCATCCAGCACCCCTTCAAGCAGATGCGGGAAGCGAAGCTGTCGGTCACGCTGTGTACCGACAACCGCACCGTTTCCAGGACCACCGTCACCGACGAACTCATCAAGGCGATCGATACCTTCGACATTTCTCCAAAAGAGCTTCGGGATTTTGTGATCTACGGCTTCAAACGCAGTTTTTTCCCCGGCACGTACCTGGAAAAGCGGCAATATGTCCGTTTGATCCTCAATCATTACGAAAAACTGGAACAGAAATTTAAATAAACACTTAATCTTACAAATATCCTATCAGTCGCGGATTTTGTTCTATTAAAAAAAAATGCCGTGTGCTATAATTTTTTTTCTTTGTCCCTATGGTAAGGATTTGTTGGACATAATTCAAATTAAGGATAAAAGTAGAAAAAATGAGCGCGATGGCAGTGATTAGAGGTATGTTAGGGATCTTGTTGATCCTGAGTGTGGCGTTTTTGTTTTCCAATAACAAACGGAAAATCAGTTGGCGTTTGGTTGGATTCGGCCTGTTGATCCAGGTGGTATTCGCTGTGTTCATCATTCATGGAGAGACATTCCGGTCATGGTTCTTTATGTTGGGTTGGCCCAAGGATATGATCACCTGGTTGGGCGGCGCGTTTGTCAAATTGCTGACATTCATCACCGAAGGCTCGAAATTTGTGTTCGGGAGCCTGGCCCTTGCGCCGGGAACGCAGGATTCGTTGGGGTTCTATTTCGCCTTCCAGGTCTTACCCACGATCGTGTTCTTCGCCTCATTGACGGCAGTTCTTTATTATCTAGGCATTCTTCAGTTGGTAGTCAAGGGGATGGCTTACGTCATGGCGCGGTTGCTGGGAACAAGCGGCGCCGAATCATTGTCCAACACAGCAAATATTTTCGTGGGCCAGACAGAGGCCCCAATCCTGATTCGTCCCTATCTCAGCACCATGACTCGCTCCGAGATGCTCACGATTATGGTAGGCGGCATGGCGACAGTGGCTGGTGGAGTGATGCTCACCTACATCCAATTGCTGGGAGCGGCCTGGGCGGAGGTGCAGAATATCAGTCTGAACCAGGCGCAAATCCGCTTCGCGGTCCATCTGATTACCGCCAGCGTGATGGCTGCGCCCGCGTCGTTGGTGATTTCAAAAATCTTGTACCCTGAGACCGAAGAACCTGTCACCAAAGGCACGGTCAAACTAAAAGTGGAGAAGAACGCTTCCAATGTCATCGAAGCTGCGGCATCGGGCGCAGCCGACGGAATGAAACTGGCTCTCAATGTGGGGGCCATGCTGATCGCATTCATCGCTTTCGTTTATTTTTTCAATTATTTACTGGGCGCAGCCGGCGACCTCTTCGGCGTCAACGCCATTCTAAAAGCACGATATGGTCTACCGTTATCCATGGAATTGATCCTGGGAACCGTCTTGAAATACCTTGCCATCGGTATCGGTGTACCGGTGCAAGACGCCATGCATTTCGGCAGCTTGTTCGGAACGAAAGTTGTGCTGAACGAATTTGTGGCTTATATCAATCTGGTGGATCTGATCAAAAAAGGTCTGCTCTCTGAGAAGGGAATCATTATGGCGACCTACGCCCTCTGCGGATTCGCGAATTTTTCTTCCATCGCCATTCAGATCGGCGGCATCAGCCCCATGGCGCCGGAACGGAAAAAAGACCTGGCCTCCCTGGGCCTCAAAGCGGTATTGGGCGGCGGATTGGTCACTCTATTGACCGCGACGCTTGCCGGAGTTTTGCTGGGTTAGAAGAAGTAAATTAAGGAGAAACCTCATTAATTGATAGATTTATACGGGCCAGGGACGCTTACCGTCCCGGTCCACGAAGCAACGAACCATCGTTGCCGAAGGGACGCGCGATTGACCGATCGTGATGGCGGCTCGCAGTCTTTCCTTGATGAAGGGGATTTTCTCCTTCCCGGCGATGTGAATCGTAACCACTGATTCGCCGGCCGCGACCGGATCCCCGACTTTTTTATGAAAATAGAATCCCGCGCCATAATCGATGGCATCATCTATTTTTCGCCGGCCCGCGCCAGCTTCGACACAAAGTTCTCCAATCGACCGGGCATCGATGGCTTCGATGAACCCTTCGGACGCGGCGCTGAAATCCTCCCGCACGCTCGAACATGGGAGTAGCGAGTAATCGTCGCATACCCGCGGATCGCCATCCTGGGCTTCGATAAAAGACCGGAAAACCGACAATGCCCTACCGCTTTGAAGAGCGTCCTCGATTTTGCTTCGGGCTTCCGAAATATGAGCGACCGCTTCTCCTGCCACCAGCATAGCGGACGCAACCGCCAACGATACCTCCATCAAATCGGCGGGCCCGCTGTTCTTTAGACACTGGATGGATTCGATAATCTCCAGGGAATTTCCCACCGCCCGTCCCAACGGTTGATCCATGCCGGTTATGAGACCGATGGTCTTGCGCCCCGCCCGGTTGCCGATATCCACCAACGCGCGACACAACGCGAGAGCGTCCTCTTCGGTCTGCATAAACGCCCCTTTACCGGTCTTTACATCCAATACCAGGCCATCTGTCAGAAGGGCAAGCTTCTTGCTCATAATCGAACTGGCAATCAACGGCAGGCTTTCGACCGTGGCTGTGATATCCCGGAGGGCGTAAATCTTTTTGTCGGCGGGAACAATATCTGCGGTTTGGCCGCAAATCATCATCCCGGTCTTCTGCAACACATCCCGCATCTCCGCCGAATCCAACGATACATTGAAGCCGGGAATCGATTCCAGCTTGTCCAGAGTACCTCCGGTGTGCCCGAGACCACGGCCGGAAATCATCGGCGCCTTCACTCCGCATGCCGCAACCAGAGGCGCGACGATGAAGCTAACCTTATCGCCCACTCCGCCGGTGCTGTGCTTGTCGATTTTTACGCCATCGACGCCAGCCAGCGAAATGGTTTCGCCGGAATGCATCATGATCTGTGTCAAATCCGCCACCTCCCGCGGCTCCATACCGCGAATAAAGATGGCCATCAACAAAGCGGAAACCTGGTAATCGGGGATTACCCCCTTCACGTATCCATCGATCCAGAATACAATCTCTTCCCGTGAGAGCGATTTCCCATCTCTTTTCCGTTTGATAAGCTCAGGCATATTGTAATTCGGCATTGGTTCACCCCGGTGTATTATTTTTTGTTCGAATTTTCCAGTAATTTGAAGTGGCGGGGTAACAATTCCCCCACAGTCGCGATCTCGAATTTCCCCTCTTGATTGCAAAGATAAATAGTCGCGCCGGGATCCGCAAATTCCGCGATTACCTGACGGCAAGAGCCGCATGGGGGAAGAAATCGATCCGTGCTTCCCATCACCAACAAGCTCTTGATCTCGCGCTCTCCCGCAGCGATCATTTGAAAAATCGCGTTGCGTTCGGCGCAAATGGTCAAACCATATGACGCGTTCTCCACATTGCACCCGGAAAAGATCTTCCCCTCGGGAGTTATGAGGGCGGAACCCACAAAAAATCTGGAATAGGGGGCATAGGAGTTTTTTTGGGCCGCTTGCGCAGCCGCGAAAAGTTGTTCAAATTCTTCATTCATGGCGCTTTTCCCAAAACCCTACTATTTTAATCCGGCAAAACCGTTATGTCAATGGCATTTTTTACCTGTCCCCTTATTTGACAGCATTTTTGACATTTATTTGAGGTTGTGTTAATTTTATTGTCATGAAGAGCGAAGACCACGATAAACGCGCAATTATCATCGTCCTGGACAGCGTAGGGATTGGAGCGCTGCCGGATGCCGCGGAATTCGGAGATGAAGGGGTGAATACACTGGGACACATTGCCGATGCGGTTGGGGGACTTGAGCTTCCACATCTCCAACGGCTGGGTCTCGGTAACATCACGGACATCGATGGCATTCCGCCTGTGACAAAACCGGAAGCTTCATTCGGGAAAATGCTGGAAGCGTCCAGAGGGAAGGATACCATCATCGGTCATTGGGAGATGATGGGGATCATTACGGAACAAGCGCTGCCTGTTTTCCCCGACGGTTTCCCCAAGGAGATGGTTCAACGCTTCCTGGAGGTCAGTGGTTGCCGCGATATTCTCGGTAACAAAGCGGCCTCCGGCACCGCCATCATCGAGGAACTGGGAGAGCGCCACCTCGAGACCGGACATCCAATCGTGTACACTTCCGCCGACAGCGTGTTCCAGATCGCGGCCCACGAAGACCTCTTCCCAATCGACCAATTGTACAAGATCTGCCGGGCGGCCCGCGATGTCTGCGACGATTACATGGTGGGAAGAGTCATAGCGCGGCCATTTATCGGCGTCGAAGGCTCGTTCGCCAGAACGCCGCGACGCAAGGATTTCCCACTTCAACCTCGCCACGAAACCGCGCTGGATATTCTCGAGGCAAATGGTCTTCCGGTCATGGGGATTGGTAAAATCGAAGATATTTTCGCCGGACGGGGAATCACCCGCGCGGTTCACACCAAAGACAATAGCGACGGTATGAGGGCGCTTCACGAGGAATTGTCGATAACTACGAAGGGTTTAATCTTTGTGAATCTGGTGGATTTCGACATGAAATACGGCCATCGCCGGGATCCCCAGGGTTATGCGCGGTCATTGGAGGCGTTCGATGAAGAGCTCGGACTTTTAATGCCCAAACTTAACAATCGTGATCTATTGATTATTTGCGCGGATCACGGCTGCGATCCCACGTACACCGGCAGCGACCATACCCGAGAGGCAGTGCCCTTGTTGGTGTTTTCACGATCACTGGAAGCCAGAGATCTTGGAATCCGCAGGACATTCAGCGATATTGGGGCGACTGTATTAAAACTGTTTCATCTACCCCATCGCCTGCCTGGAACTTCCGTTATTTAATAAAATAGCTTTTTTTGGAGGAGACGATGACAATATTCGATCAATTGAACGAAGCAGCGGATTTTATCCGGCAACATGATCCAGAAACGCCGGAAGTGGGAATTGTATTGGGTTCTGGCCTGGGGGAATTCGCGGAAAAGATTGAGCGGGCAGCCAGTATTCCATACGAAGAGATCCCGTATTTCAAGAAGGTGAAGGTGGCGGGACACGCCGGGAAGCTGGTGATGGGAAAAGTGAATGGCCGGAAGGTGGCGATTATGCAGGGGCGCTACCATTATTATGAAGGCCACGATATTCACGAATTGGTATTCCCCGTCAGAGTGCTGTGCAAATTGGGAGCCGGGAAACTGTTGCTCACCAATGCAGCGGGCGGAATCAACCAATGCCTTGAAGCCGGAGATTTGATGATTATTCGGGATCATATCAATCTAATGGGGACCAATCCTCTCAAAGGTGAAAACGACAACCGCCTCGGACCCCGTTTCCCGGACATGACGGAGGTCTACGATGAAGAGATGCGGGAGATCATCGCCGTTGGAATGCGTGAGTTGGGGATGGGAGTAAAAAAAGGGGTGTACGCCGCATTGAGCGGTCCGTCATACGAAACTCCGGCGGAGATCAAGATGTTGTCGATACTGGGTGCGGACGCCGTAGGAATGTCCACGGTCCCGGAAGCGATCGCGGCGCGCCACATGGGAGCCAGAATCGCCGGCATTTCCTGTATCACCAACCTGGCGGCGGGAATTTCCAAAAAACCGCTGGATCACAAAGAGGTCACGGAAACGGCGGACCGGAAAAAAGAATTCTTTATTGAACTATTAAAAAACACAATCCCCAAACTTTAAGACAACCATCTTTTGAATGCACATAAAAAAAAGCCCGCCGTATGACCGGCGGGCTTTTTTATTTAGAACGTAAGCAGTTCTCGAATTAGAACCGGTATTTAACACCAAGCAACGCTCTCCAACGGGAGAGAGTCTGGTTGATGTTATAACGGGCATCCGCGTCTTCGGTTTTGCCCCAGAATTCGAACATCGGTTTACCGCTGGCCTCGTCATAACCAACAAAAGTGAGAGGAGCATCGTCAAAAGAGATATAACGATATACGCCCCAATCGCTGTTGAACATATTGAGGAGGTTTTTAACGGTTACATAAACCTGTAGTTTGTGACCTTTCAGACCCGGGATGGGAATATCCTGGGAAAGTTTCAAGTCGATACTATGATACCAGGGATCCCGGGAGGAATACCTGGGCATGATCTGACCGCGGTGAGAATCCAGAGCCGGATCATTGGAGATGTAGGCATCCAGTTCTTCCCATGTACCTTTGGTCAGAATGATATCGCTCTCGCTGGCAGGTATCCATGCAGAGTCGTTCAGTTGTCCATCACCATTGACATCGTTGTAAAAAATGGTGGAATAAGGTTTGCCGGAACGGCCGTTATAGAATAAAGAGAAGAATGTCGGAGCGTTCTTGAAGATGTTCAGGTTCCTGGTGAAGGCCAGCATAATCCGGTGACGGGTATCGTGAGCGGAGTAGCTCAATTCGGGTTCATTGGGATTTCCAGTGGTGATGTTGTACATCCAGTTGGAAATTGCGCGGGAGGAGGTGCCACCGAATAGATCTTTGGAAACGCCGTAGTTATAGGCGGCGTTAACCATACTGCCGTCCTTCCATTCTTTCTGCAACTGGAAACTGGCGCTGAACTGGTAACCTTCGTTGGTGTTGGAGAGAAGGATCACGTTCTGGAAATTGGGATCGACGTAGTTGGGATATCCGTATTTGGCGCTGCCGGAGGTACTCTGGGAACCGAACAACGGCCGGCCGTCGAATTCGTTGAATT
>JAHELQ010000583.1 GCA_024644125.1 Candidatus Aminicenantota bacterium
CGCGGCGGCCAACGCGTTTATGGACAGCTTTTCCCTGGCGCGGCGTCCCCGTTGGTTGGCGGTGAATTGGGACGGAATGGAAGCTGCGGATACTATCTCTTCCTTTCGGCGAATCCTGGCGGTAAACGGGCTGCCGCAGGTGGCGGTTTCCCGGGGCGGAGACCTGGATGAGCGCTTGCGCCGCTGGGTGGAGCTCAAAGACCTGAAAACACAGGAAGATGCTGCTCCCAAACCACAGTCCTCCTACCAGCCGCGCCCTGTGCTGGCCACTGTCTATCGGGAAGCGCAGGATGACCGGATGCGGGTTTTGACGGATATATGGCAGAATCTGTTCGGATTCGCCCCCATCGGTATCGATGATGATTTTTTCGAATTGGGGGGTGATTCCCTCAAGGCCATTTCCGTGATATCCTTGATTCACCGGCGATTGGATGCGGAGGTGCCGCTGCCGGAGTTTTTCAAGCGACCTACGGTCGCGCAATTGTCGGCCTTTATCGAGGGCTCGGCGGCGCGGCGTCACCGCCATATCGAACCGCTGGAGAAACGGGAGTACTATCCCCTCTCCAGCGCCCAAAAAAGGCTGTACATTCTGGCCACCATGGATCCCGGCAGCATCGCTTACAATGGGCCCCAACCGGTGGCCATCGAAGGCGAACTGGACTTCGACCGCATGCAGGAGGCCTTCCGCGCCTTGATCCGGCGGCATGAGAGCTTGCGCTCATCGATTCGTTTACTCAACGGCGAACCAGTGCAAATGGTGGGCGACTGCCTCGAATTTTTTATCGAACGCTTCATCGCCAAAGACCACGCCGACGCGGGGCAATTGATGCAACGCTTCATCCGCCCCTTCGACCTGGCGGCGGCGCCTTTCTTTCGCGTGGGATTGGTGGAAACCAGTTCCCAATCGCATATTCTGGTGGTGGACATCCACCATATCATCACCGACGGCGTGTCGCACGAGATCTTTGTCAACGATCTCACCTCCCTATACGAAGGGCACGATCTGCCGCCGCTCACATTACAATACCGCGATTACGCTGTCTGGCAGCAAAACGAGCGGTCAAGCGGGACCTTGCGCAAACAGGAGGAGTACTGGAGGCAGATCTTCGCCACCCCCGCGCCCCTACTGGATCTTCCCGTCGATTTCCCCCGGCCGGCGATCCAATCGTTCGCTGGAAACGCCATTGACACCATGCTGGAATCCTCGCTGGTCAACGACCTGAAGCGGTTGTCGTCGCGGCATGAATGCACCCTGTTTATGATGTTGCTGGCGTTGTTCAACTTGCTTCTGGCCAAAGCTGGAGGGCAGGAAGACATCGTCGTGGGGACAGGCGTCGCCGGCCGTAGGCACGCGGATTTGCAGGATATCCTCGGCATCTTTGTCAATACCCTGGCGCTGCGCAACTCTCCCTGCCCGGACCTCTCCTTCCCATCGTTCTTGCGCCAGGTCAAGGAGCGGACCCTCGACGGATTTGACAACCAGGAATTTCAATTCGAAGACCTGGTAGAAGCGCTGGATGTCAAACGGGATACCGGCCGCAATCCGCTGTTCGACACCATGCTGGTATTGCAGAATATCGCTTCCCCCCAGAATCAATCGCTTTCTTCAGGCTCTCTGCGACGGGAGCTCGCCCTCCGGCCCTTCACGTTGGAGTACCGGGTGGCGAAATTCGATCTCACCCTCTTCGTCCAGGAAGCGGGCGATGAATTGCATCTGACATTCGAGTATTGCACGGCCTTGTTCGAGAAGCGGACAGTACTGCTACTGGCGAGTATGTTCCGGGAGTTGGCCCTCGCCGCTGTTACCGTTCCCGATAGCGTTCTGAAAGAGCTCGGCGCCATGCCGCCGGAGCGGAAAGAGGCGTTTCTTCTGGACTTGAACCAGGCCTTTCCGGCGGAAGTCGCGACGCTAGATGCGCGGCTCGTCCCGTTGCAGGAGATGCTGGCCCGGAGTTTCGACCGGCACGAGCCATTGGTGGCCCTGGAGCAGGACGACTGGGCGATGACCTATGGCGAACTGAATCGGCGATCGGCGATCGTCGCTGCAAGGCTCCTTGCCGCCGGCGCGACCGCTGGTACGCCTGTCGCGGTGATGGCCCGGGACCGCAGGCAACTGATCATCACGATGATCGGGATCATCGGGGTTCGAGCCGTGTTCGTGCCATTGGATCCATCCTTGCCGGATCAACGGGTGGCAGCCATGATCGCCCACACCGATCCGGTCTGCGTAGCCGGCGATCACTTCTGCTGGGCCAGACTGGCGACACTGGCGCTCCCGGTCCGGTACAAAACCCGGCTGCTCCAATTGGAGGAGAGGCTACTCGATGTCGGCGATACTGAAGAACCGGCTCATGCCGAGTTAAGTTACGACGGCGGCGATGCCATCTACATCTACTTCACCTCCGGCAGCACCGGTAGCCCGAGGGGTATGGTGGGGCGCAACCATTCGTTGGTCCATTTTCTCCAATGGGAGATCGAGACCTTCGGCGTGGATCGCTCGTTTTGCTTCAGTCAACTGATCAATCCTGGATTCGATGCGTTTTTGCGGGATGTGTGCGTGCCGTTGGCCACAGGCGGTAGAATTTGTATCCCCCGCGCCAAAGATGTTCTCCTCGATCCGGCGGCTCTGCGTCAATGGGTGGAGCGCAGCCGGATCGCGTTGATGCATTGCGTACCCGGCCTGTTTCGTCAATTGGATGGCCCCGATTGCAATCAGAGCCATTACCGGACTCTTCGCTATATTCTCCTGTCCGGCGAACGGCTGGAGCCCTCTTCTCTCGAAGGATGGTTCGGTCGCATGGGAGATCGTATCGGATTGGTGAATCTCTGGGGTACCTCCGAGACCACGCTGGCAAAAACCTGGCACCGAATCATACCTGCGGATGTCAAACGGTTGCGCGTGCCGGTGGGCATTCCCCTTCCCGGAACGCGGGTGATTGTTCTGGATGGCGACGGCCGGTGCCGGGACCTGTTGACCTCAGGTGAAATGGTTATCGCCACTCCGTATCGCACCTTCGGCTACCTGAACGATCCGGAGGCCACGCACGACCGGTTCGTACCGCTGCCATGCGCGAACGGCGCTTCGGTGGCGTGCCATAAAACCGGCGACCTGGGGCGGATCCAGGCGCAGGGGACCATCGATATCCTGGGGCGCAATGACCGGCAGGTGAAGATTCGCGGCATCCGGGTGGAATTGGAGGAGATCGAGAGCGCGCTGCGCCGGTTTGACGGCGTGGTTGAAGCGGCGGTAGCGGTCCATGAAACGGTTCTCTTCGGCTATATTGTCCCCGCCCAATCCGGTACCGGCGATGACGACCGGTTGCGGGAAGTGCTTCAGGAATCGCTGGCAAAACATCTTCCCGATTATATGATTCCCCAGCGGATAAAAATATTACAAAAACTGCCCCGCACCCCCAACGGCAAAATCAATTACCGCGAGCTGCCGGATCCCAATGAGGAAGACGGCGCTCCGCCGGAAGCCCCGGCCGACCTGA
>JAHELQ010000584.1 GCA_024644125.1 Candidatus Aminicenantota bacterium
AGGTTTTGACATAACCGCTTTCATGGCCCTGGGATAACCGGACGGGTGAAAGGCGGATTGGGGGATAATAGTGATATCATTTGGTTTACGCGGCTCTGGGGAAGAGGGGTAAAAAAAATTTAAAAAAGAGTTGACAAAAAGGTGGAAGGATATTATATTAGTGGCGAACAAAAAACGAACAAAAGGCAAACAAATGATGAAGACGAAAAAGGAAGTTGAAATGAATTATGTGCCATTGCGTGTCTATTCGGTGTTTTCACGGGGTAAGGGCGCTGTTGATGCGGCAGCCCTTGGTGGTTACGCAAAGGCGAACAAAATTCCCGCCCTGGCAGTAACGGATCCCTTCGCGATGACTGGTTGGGAACATTTCAAACACGAGGCGGACTCCTGTGGATTGCGGCCGTTGTTGGGAATGGAGGTGAAGCTTCATCATGTGGGATCCATTTTGCTGTTCCCCCGGTCGTTGCAGGGATATTTTTCCCTGGTGGCCTCTTACAACAACAAAACTTTTTCTAAAATGAATGATATGGCGGCGGTGTTGGTGCCCGACCGCAACGCCTTGATGATGAGCGGAGATACTCCGATGCTGATGCAGGTAAGGGAACAGGTGGGGGCGGAGAATTTTTATCTGGGGCTCGAATGGCACAGTAAACGTTGGTTGGTGGAAGCGGCGCTGAAGCATCAGATCCCGTTGGTCTGGGCTCAACCGCTGAAATGGGTGGATTCGGCCGATAAATTCGCGGTAGCGTCCGCGGTCTTCAACCACCATCCCATTCCCGATCTGATGGAGAGCGCCGGAAGCGGGGGGGATCTTTCCCTTTATGGGCCTATCGCGTACCGGGCCATTGCCAAACGGTGGGGCGATACCGGTAAGCAAGCCATGAGCCGCACATTCGAGGTGGCGGAAAAGGTGGAATTCACCTTCGAAAAATTGTTCCAGGATGAGGATTCCACGTTTTCCCGCCTCGAGGAGACGATCAATTGCAAGCTGCGGGAGAAACGACCGGTGCTGGCCGAGCGGGAACGGGCCTACCGGGAACTTAAGATCATCAAGGATATGGGATTTTCGCCCTATTTTCTAATAGCCGCCGAGATCGGGGAGTATTGCCGGCAAAACCGCATCTATTTCAATCTGAGGGGATCCGGGGTGTCGTCGTATCTGCTCTATTTACTGGGTATGTCACGCGTAAACCCTTTGAATCACAATCTTTTGTTCGAGCGGTTTGTCAATAGTCTGCGGGATGATTTGCCGGATATCGATATCGATATGGAATCGTCCCGCCGCGGCCAATTGTTGCGCTGGGTGTTCGACCGGTACAAGGGCAAGGTGGCGTTTGTGTCCACCCATAAGTTTTTCGGCGCCCGTTCCGCCCTGTACGAAGTGGCCCGCACATTCGGTTTCAGTCCCGATGATGCCCACGGCATGAGTAAAGAGATGCCGATGTTCGCGTCGCCCCGCGAACTGGAAGGAAAAGGAAGTGGAAAGTTAAAGGAGGTCTACCGGTGGGCGTCTCTCCTGGAAGGAGTGTACAAGGAGTTATCCCTCCACGTCGGCGGTGTGGTGTTTGCCGCCGGAAGCGCCCGTAGCGCATTCCCGTTGGAGCAGTCGCCCGCCGGTTTCGACCAGGTGATCTGGGACAAAAACACGATCGAGCGTCTCAATATTTATAAATTGGACCTACTAGGGGTCCGGGGGTTTGATGTGATTTCGCCGGTAGCTCTGGAAGAGGCGCAATCCATCGATTTTCAGGATCCGGCAGTGTGGGAAAATATCAAAAACGCTGGGACAGTGGGGTGCTTTCAACTGGAAAGCCCCCTGGCCAGGAAGAATCTTACCGAAACCCTCCCTCAAAATGTGGATGAGCTGGGGATTTCTATCGCCATCATTCGTCCCGGCCCCGCCAAATCAGGGATGAAAGCGGCATACATCGAAAAGAGGGCCGCCTTTCATCCGTTATTTGAGGAGATATTTCCCCACACCCGGGGCACCCTTATTTTTGAGGAGCAGATTTCGTTGCTCCTCTACCATATTACCGGCTGGAACCTGGAATTTTGCGAAAAGGTGCGGAGAACCTTGAAAAAAAGGAGGGGGACCGATGATTATAGGGCCGAATTTTTCGAAAAAGGGAAGCGAAACGGTTGGCGTCGCCAGGAACTCGATAATTTCTGGAAGATCGCCTGCGATTTTTCCCTTTATGCCTTCAATCACGCCCACAGCATATCTTATGCCTACTCCGCCTACCTTTCCGCCTGGTTCAAAACACATCGCCCCCGGACTTTCTTTTGCCGGTTACTCAATGGCGGCGGCGGATATTACCCTCTTCCAGTGTATATCGAAGAGGCGAAACGATGGGGAGTTCGTTTCCTGCCGCCGGATATCAATCTCAGCAAGGTAGGGTTCTGCGAAGAGGAGGATGGAATTCGCACCGGTTTGATCCTGGTGAAGGGTATCGGGCAAAAACTCGCGTTGCGGACGATTCAGCAAAGGGGAATCGGCTATGCAAGTATCGAAGACTTCATCGGCAGGGCAGGCGCCGGCGAGCGCGAACTGTCGGTACTGATGGCAGTGTCGGCGTTTTCCTCCTTCGGCTACGACAGCTTCTCCTCCGAAGAGAAAGAGAAAAACTGGAAGGAGTACCTCGGTTTCGTACCGGGCGCTCCGGCCGGGGCGGTGGAAGTGGAGGTCGCCCACCACCCGGCGGTCATGGAACGATACGGGAGAAGCCGGCGATGATCCGGCAGAGGTACTCTGTAAAACCGCAGAGGGGTCAAAATGACAGTTTTTCGCGAAAACCGATCGGTTCTACCTCGTAAGGCGGAAGCAATATGGAGGAGCAATGAGCGTGAAGGTTTTGAGCGATGCGGCTGGTGGGCGCGTACCGCCGGCCAATTTACGGATTCTGGAAAAATGCAGGTGGCGATTGTACAAGAGAGCTGGTTGGAAACACTATACGCCGGTAACTGTCAATTTGGCACCTTTTTATTTACCGGCCGGTTGATTAAAGTAATTGATAGAACGATGAGGAAAAAAATGAGCGTGAAATTGAACAAGTGTAACAGGAAACCGAATGAGCGAAACCGGGCCGGAGAGGCAAGACAGGTGGCATGACGATTTCCTGATGTGAAGCCCGTACCGGGTTGACGAAAGGTTAAGCGGATGATGATTCGAAAAATTACCGGACAATTGCCAGGAGGTGAACGGTGAAACACCTCGATACTGTCGAGAAGGTGATTGTCTATATCATTACCAGGGATGTCGATGAATTGTCCGAATTGACCAAATACCAGATCGCAGGGATATTTGGCATCAACAAGAATTATTTGACCGAACGTTTTAAAAAAGAGATGAATATGACGGTGTTTGAATTTATCGATTTTGAAAAAATGAAGCGGGCCGAAAAATTACTCACCTCCCGGTACGATTTATCGGTGGAAGAAATATCGAAACGAATGGGAATTGCCCGGTGCAAACATTTTCGCCGGAAATTCCG
>JAHELQ010000103.1 GCA_024644125.1 Candidatus Aminicenantota bacterium
ATCGACGCAACATTCGCTGGGGCCGTATACATTGGTGATTCGAGCCTCTGTGCCCCGGCACCAGTTTAAAAACCGCCGCGCTGTCTCTGTTGGCAGCTCTTCACCGCCGACGATGTAATGCTTTACCGGTAGATGGCCGAGATCCCCATTGTCCGCGCTTTCCAAAAGAAGTTGAAGATGGGATGGAGTGCCGTCGGAAATATCGATTCCTTCTCTCTGGAAAAAACGTAAAAGTTCAAGCCCATTCAATCGCGTCTCTTCGGGAACGATGCACAACGTGTGTCCCAATAATAAGGCCGCGAAAATTTGCTTCACTGACGCGTCGAACACAAACGGAGCCAGAATCGCAACCTTGAGAGCGCCGGAGTAGTGACTGTAGATCCGGGTATTCAAACCCTGAACCAGGTTGATGACGCTGCGGTGTTCCAGCATCACTCCCTTCGGCCTGCCGGTGGAGCCGGAGGTGAAAATCGTGTAGGCCAGATGATGGGGATCGACCTCATCGGCTACAATGTGGAGGTGTTGCTCGCGGCGTTTGAATCCCCAATCCCCCACAGAGATCATATAGCGGCCTGCGGCCTTTGATTCGCTATTTTTAGGAATAAAAACGATGCCGGGGATGGATTCAAGCACATGGTCCGGCGGCAGCGTGTTATTGTTTTCGATTGTTTTTTCCACCAATTCCAGGAGGGTGAGCTCCCCCTCTCCGAGCGCCACCACATCGACATTTGGATCTTGCAAAAGAGACAATGAACCGTTGGTGGCGTACGGGCCGCCGGCGACGATGGCGCCCTCGTATCCCCACTGTCGAATGCGGGCCACGGTTTTATGAAAAAAATCCTTATAAAAAGTCAGGGTCCTGATACCGATTATATGTGGCGAAAAATCCTTCAGCAACCGTTTCAGTCCATCGTAATCTTCAAAATCGATCCGGGACTTGGCGATCTTTCCTTCCACTTTCCCCCCCAATTCGCGGTTCAGATAGGTCATCAAGTACAAGAGCCCCAACGGCGGATCGAACAGATCTTCGAGCAATTTGGAATCATTGGCGAACGAGAGGGAAAGATCTAGAAGTAACACTTTAATCGCTCCGGGTTCAGGAGGTTTGACGGTAGTAAATCTGGCCAATTTACGATTCAGGTCTTCCACCGCGAAGCTGCTGACTGTAGGATAATCTTCGATGCCAAGTTCTTGCCTGCTAATGCCGGTGAATTCCAACAGGTCGTCGAAGGAAGCGATATCGGTGGGCAGGTAACTATCGTATTTTTGCACTAATTCATCTTCGGTGAGAACCATCATCTGATAAGGCAATACATGTAGCAGGCGCTCCTTGTTGAGAAAATAATCATCCAGGAATTCCGCCTGTAGATTTCCTGTAAAACTTTTATCAAATGGCAGGGTATCGGAGACATCGTGCCAGGCCAACGATTCCGCCTTCAGGATGGCTTCGCGGGAGATCCCACTCTTCACCGCCAATTGTTCCATGGCGGTGTCGGGATAGATTCTCAGAATGTTGATTAAAGGAAAATGCAGCCATTTGAGATCTTTGATAAAATCGAGAGTCATCCTGGCCTCCTCTTCTGTTTCAGAAGGAAAGCCGTGCATGGTGAAAAGATCGAGGATCACATGAGGGTGGTTTTGGCAAATGTATTCAAGATTGCGACGTAATTTGCCGATGTTCAGATGCTTGCCGATCATCGTTTGCAACCGCGGCGACGCGGTCTCCAACGCCACCGACATGTTGATGGTGCCGGCTTTTACCATCAAGTCTATATAATCCGGCGTCATGATATCCCCCCGCAAGCCCGCCGGAAAAAACAACTGGATCTTCATGCCGCGGTCGATAATCATCTGGAAAAACCGTTTGCTGTTCTTTATATGCAAATTGAAGATGTCGTCGATAATGGAAAAACGCCGGAAGCCCATATCGTAATAACGTTTGACCTCCTCGAATATATTCTCGGCGGAGCGGATCACCTGTTTTTTGGGCCACAACCGGGCGCAATAAGCGCAATTGAATGGACATCCTCTGGTTCCCTGGATCGCGATGGCGTTTCGTACCATTGTCAGGCTGATATGGCAGGAGTATTTCTGATAATCGATCAACGACCGGTCCGGTAACGGCAAATGATCCATATCGGTCACCGGATGGCGGGGAGCTGTTTTCACCGGTTGGGCAGGCGGCAAGTGCAATCCTTGCAATTGGGTGAAGGCGTATCCATCGACAGCATTGCCGGATGCCAATAAAACCGGCGACGAGGCGTCCCCCAACATATCCAGGATACGATTCTGAGGCGTCCCCGGCTCGATGGGTAGATAGGCGCCCCCAGCTTTGAGAACGGCCATTATCGCCACCATCATCTCGATCGAGCGTTCAATCATGATGCCGACGATGGTATCGGCTTCCACACCCCGGAGTTTCAATTCCCCGGCCAACTCGTTGGATTTTATGTCCAACCCGCCATATGTCAGATGCCGGTCCTCAAACAAGACCGCCACCCGGTGAGGACTGCGGCAGGCGATATTTTCAAACGTACGCGTGATGGTTTGCTCGATTGGCAGCGGGATCGACGTGTCGTTCCATTCCAGTAACAATCTCTCCCGCTCTCCAGGAGCCAGAAGATCCACCTCTTCGAGTGGAAGATTGTAATCGTCGAGCAATTTCTCCGACAACAGGAGCACATGGTCCGTCAAACGAGAGATGGTCTGTTCGCCATAAAGAGAGGTACTATACTCGATTGAGCCCGAAATATCGCCTCCTTCCCGTGAAAAGGCGATCAACATGTCCGGCGATAGATGGTCGAGATAGTGCCGGGATTGGACATTCTCCAATAACAATGCTGTACGGAAAGGCGATTGTCCGTTTCTCAAGGTTTGGAGCGGAAAATTCTGGTTTTTCACCGCCTCGGTGACAAGCTCCCGCATCCGAATCAATAGATCCCTAAAATTCATTTGGCCTGCGATGGGCACTCGCAACGGCAGGATGGTGTTGATGAACTCGGCGTCCTTTTCCTGTTTGAAAATGGAGGTGCCGATCAAAACATCACCGCTGCCGTCGTATTTATACTGCAACACACACCATAAAGCCGAGAGGATCATATGAAGCCGGTGATCGGAACCTCCGGCCAATTTCCAGATTTTCTCCGTCAGACTACCGGAAAATTGGAACTTGTGGATGTTTACCTGTCGCTGGTCACTGCGCCCGTTTTGAAAATCATACGGGATGACACTGCCGGGATGTTCGCCGTCCAATTGGCGAAGCCAGAAATCTTTAGGGTTGCCGGTTTGATTGTTCATTACATCCTCATCTTCTAGAAGCCGAAGTCGCCGTCGTCGGGAAGGGCTGATCGGGCAGCCACAGGTTCTGTGATATATTTGTTTTCATCTATGCGGCGATCTGTGTTTTCGAAATCCACCAGGGCCGGGACCGCGTTACGGTGAAGGGTTTGCCATCGGTTATCCGCCTGGTGGAACTCACGCATGGTATAAGGGTTGGGTATCTCCAACTTCCTGCAAAAATTGACGAACCGGTTCATGCGCCGGAAGGCTTCCTGCCTCGGGGGCTCCAGGTCCAGTGTTTTGGGAAGCGACACTAGCAGGGAGCGATACGATTCAGCGTACGACAAATGACTATATGGCTCCCATTGACCGGAATTCACCTGCCCGGTGGGGAAATAGTGAAATGTGCTGCACCACGCCTCGTAGATATCATCTTTCATCTCTTCCACCAACGCCAGTGTTTGTTGGAAATCCTCCTCCGTTTCACCGGGGTGACCCATGACCCAATAGGTGGTGGTTTTAATGCCGGCGTCGGCCAGATTGACGAGCGACTCTTTAATCTCGTCGAGAGTGATTCGTTTCTCCATGAGATCCAATACATGGGGCGAACCGCTCTCGATTCCCAACCTGGCGCGATACAGGCCACCGCGTCGCCATTGGTAGACTAGTGACCGGTCCAACGATTCTTTACTCACCCGCAAATAACCATCTATATATATAGATTCCCCGCATTCGATCATTGCTGCTGACAACGGGCTGATCACCGGATTGAGAAGCGAATCGCACATCAACACCAACTGGCTGCGATGACGATTGCTCAGAAGCGACAACTCCTCCACCAATTGAGGCACGCTTTTTTTTCGGTACTTGCCCCAATATTTGGTTTCCGAACAAAAACTGCATTCAAACGGGCAACTGCGGGAACCGTAATGGGCGATATGGGGATACATGGCCAGGTCCAAACCGGAATAATCGGGCAGCGGCGCCTGCGCAAGATCCAAAAGCCGGCCATCCGCGTCATCCTGGGTGTAGACCCGTTTCCCGGCCGGCAGTTTTCCTTCCAGCAATTGCCAGAGCAGATGCTCCCCTTCGCCGATAATCAACGCATCCACCACTCCGCCTGTGGTTTCTAAAAAATAGTCCAGGTCCCGGGTACCGAGTCCCAGGGATTGAGAAAAAATAGCGCCTCCCATCACGGTCATCATGCCGGGATTCTTCTGTTTAGCCAATCGCGCAGCCAGAATAGAGGCGCCAAGATTGCCTCTAAATACCGAGAGCCCAAGCACATCTGGTTCATCTTGATCCAACAGCCGGAGCACATACTCTTCCAATAATTGGAAAAAGCCCGCGGCGATGTTATTCAGCTCTTCCAGATTTTCCCGCGCCAATTCCATATAAAAATTCTCTTTGATCAAAAGCCCTAACAAATCATAATAATCTTTGTCATCACATCGGTTGAGCATGGCGGTCACGTGGTTCTCCAAAACCTCCTGCCCCACATTGTAGAAATTACCCCGGTTCTCTTCGGGAATCCATACCTTCAATGTGTCAACATACCGATGGTACAGCTCGTTGAAGGAATCCTGCGTATTGCCGTCAACAATCTTGACACTGTAACCCCGCTCCGAGAGAAAACTCTTCAGGCAGGCAATGCCCATCGGTGGGATCTGAGGCGTCCAGAACGGTAACAACGCCAGAAGCACTCTGGGTTTATCATTAGAATTTGTATTCATATCGTCATCTCCCGTTTAGAACACGAAGTCGCCTGTATCTTCAAGGAATTCCGTAGCGCCGGCCTCTGTCTTATGCTGGAAGACATCGATCTCTTCCAGAAGAGATTCTGGATTCGTTACAGTCTGCCGGACAATCGCAGTAAAGTCGGCGGCCATTCGTTCCGCAGTTTCTTTTTTAAAGAGATCGGTGGAATATACCATGATCAAGTTGATAAACGAGTCGCCTTCGACGCCGTAAATCACCAGATCGAAATGGGACGACCTTTTTTTGGTTTTGTATGGTTTTACCGAGAAGTCCCCGATTATTCCATCATCTGCATCCAGGTTCTGCATCTGGAACACCGCGTCAAAAATCGGATTGCGCGCCGGATCACGTTGCAAGTTCAATTTTTTTACCAATTCCTCGAATTGAAAGTCTTGATTGGCGAAGGCGTTGATCGACGTATCCTTCACCTCCGCTAGAAATTTGTCGAAAGATTTGGCCGATCGGGGCTTCACACGAAGAGCCAGCATATTGATGAACATGCCGATGATGCGTTCGAGATCCGCGTGCCTGCGGCCCGCCACTCCGGTTCCGAGAGCAAAATCTTCGCATCCGGTGTATTTGAACATTAGAATGGCTAAAAGGGAGGTGAAATATATTTGCAACGTTACTGCGTATTTGCCGCATACGGTTTTTATCCTGCCGGCCAATTCCCTGTCTAATTGGAAAACCAGAGTCTCACCTTCGAAGTTCGGATTCTCCGGTCTGGAAAAATCAGTGGGAAGCGGGAATTCCGGCATTCCGCCGGCAAATTGCCCGAGCCAGTATTCCTCCTGTGCCTTTAGCGCGCCGTTATACCTTTCCTCTTCCAACCATTGGGAGTAGTCTTTGTACTGAAGTGGAAGTAGCTCCAATTCAGCGCCGCTGTAGAGGGCGATGAACTCTTCGGTCATGATATTCATAGACAAGCCGTCCGTGATGATGTGATGCAAATCCACCATCAAGATATAAACACGCTCTTCGGTACGAATCAGCCCTGCTCTCAATTGCCCTGGAACCGAAAGATCAAAGGGGCGAACAAAATCGGCGACGATCTTTCGTTCGATTTCACGCATATCGAATGCTTCATCGCCCTCTTCCCGCCGTTGTCTTGATATATCGATATATTCGAGAGAGAAATCCACTTCTGGGAAAATCCGTTGGATAGGTTCCGTGTCCTTCAAATGGAAGGCGGTCCTCAAACTTTCATGCCTCTGAATCAATTTTTTGAATGCGGTTTCGAGTTTCTTTCGCTCTAAATCACCTTCGAGCACCATTGTTAACGGCATATTGAAGCTTGTGTTGGCGGTTTTGAGATTTTGCACGATATACAATCTTTTTTGCGCTGAAGAAAGAGGATAATAGTCTCTTTTTTCAGCGGGCCGCACAGGTTTGAAGCGTTCTGCCTCCGATTCTTTGATATAACGCCCCAGATTGCGGATTGTAGGAGTTTTGAACAATACCGACATCGGCACCCGTACATTCAAATGTTTATGAATTCTGGATATCAACACGGTGGCTTTCAACGAATGCCCGCCTAAATCGAAGAAGTTGGCGTCGATACTGATGGCATCGGGGGACATATTCACCACTTCTGCCCATAGAGCAGCTAACCGCTCTTCCACCCAATCTCTGGGATGAACGACAACCGCGTTCACAAGAGATTGGGGTAACGGCAATGCTTGCCGATCCAATTTGCCCTGGGCATTTTTTGGTATTTCTTCCAGAAGCACGAGATAGGAGGGCATCATGTATTCCGGCAACGAAGCCGCCAATCGTTGTCGAATCACGTTCTCAAACGGATCCGCATCCACTCCGGCGCAGCTTTCCATATGATTGTCACAATCGCAGGAGGCCATTGTGTAATAAGCGCAAATTGATCGCCCACCCCCTTCGTCTTCCCTCACGATCACCGCTGCATCCGCCACTCCGGTTTGTTGAAGCATTTGATCCCGGATTTCATCCAGTTCAATGCGAAAACCTCTGATTTTCACCTGATTATCACTCCGTCCCAGGAATTCCAGATTGCCGCCGGGAAGCCACCTGGCCAGATCTCCGGTTTTAAATGCCGGTTCAGTCGGTATGATAGGATTGGGAACAAATTTTTCGGCTGTCAATTCCGGGCGGTTCAGATACCCGGCCGCGACACCGGCGCCGGCGATGTAAAGTTCGCCCGGCACACCGGTTGGAACCGGTTTGCGGTTGCAATCAAGCACATAAGTCCTATAATTATCCAGTGGTTTTCCGATGGGTACCGTATTGCCCGGGAAGTCGCCATCGCAAAGGTAATGGGTTGCGTTGATGGCGGTTTCGGTGGGACCGTAGATATTGATAAGATGATCCACCAAGAGCGAAGACGATACTCTTTGATGAAGCGAGCGACTAAAAGCCTCGCCTCCCAACAAAAGATAGCGAAAACGGAAACTTTTTGTCTCGTTATATTCGAGCAACGCTTCCATGAAGGCCGGCACCATGTTGACCACATCGATGCAATGTCGCTTCAAGAAATTCACTAAACCGGCCGGATCTTTTTTCACCCTATTATCCAATAAATGAAGGCGCGCCCCTGATGAAAGGGCGAGAAAAATATGCATTACCGATACGTCAAAGGTAAAAGCCGCCAGTAGGATGAAGTTCAGATGGCCTCCTGCCCCCAGCAATCGCTGAATGCCCATCACCTGGTTCACCAGATTCCGGTGCCGAATTACAACGCCTTTTGGGATGCCGGTTGAGCCCGATGTATAGATAATATAAGCGTTTTCACCGGTAGAACGGGACGTCGCGCCTCCCCGCTCTTCCCGGTCAATCATCCAGATCTTACAACTATGGCGGCGCGCGATTTCTTTCTCTTTTTCCGGCAAAAAAGCGATGGATGGGATTGTGCGCAATTCCTCTTCAGTCGGCAAGGCGTTACCGTTTTTTATGCAGCGCTGAATCAGATCCAGGAAAGCGGCTTCACCCTCTCCTATGACCGCCACATCGATATGGATATCTTTCAACATGGAGCGATAACTACTTGTGGCGTAAGGGCCGCCTGCGACAACCAGCGTAGCGGGAACCCATTGCTTGATCAGGGAGACGGTCTGATGGAAAAAATCCTTATAAAAATTCAGGGTGCGAATGCCGATGACATGGGGTTGGAAATCCATAATGATAGCTTTAAGTTCATCGAAGTTATCGTAGTCGATCCGGGAGGAGATGATTTTCCCCCGCACACCGTCGCCCAATTTTTTGTCCAGATAGGTCTGGACATACATCAAACCTAATGATGGATCCACCACATCATAGATGACATTATGACGGTCATGCCGGAAATAGGCCGAAATATCCATCAACAGCACCCGGATGGCGTCATGCCGGGGCTTTTTTGCCGGAAACGCCGAGCGAATCTTTTCATTGATATTCTCGACTTTTCCCCAATTCTCAGGTAAAAATTCGGCATCCAGTTCTTCCCGTTCAATTCCTATGTATTGCAAAAAATCATCGAAATTATTGAATTTCACCGGCAAGAAACTATTGTATTTTTGCATCAGCTCATCTTCGGTGGTGGCCCGCATCAATGGAGGCAAAACACTTCGCATCCGCTCGCCGAGCATCAAATATTCGGAGGCGAATTCAGATTGATATTGGTGGGAAAAACGCCTTGAGAACGGCAGGGTATCCGGTAGTTCATTGTAACCCAGGCGATCCGCTCCCACGATCGCCTCCTTCGACACGCCATTCTCCAACGCCAATCGCTCCATATCTGTATTGGGATATATTTTCATCACATGCAAATAAGGGAAATGGATCCATTTTAATTGCTTCAGGAATTCGAGTGTATGCATCGCCTCTTCTTCCGTCTCGGTGGGAATACCATGCAATATCTGAGTCTCCAATATGATTTGAGGATGTTTATCAAGAAAATATTCAATATTTTTATGCAAGCGGTCGATATCGAGATTTTTTCGTACCAGTTTTTGCAGCCGAGAAGAGGTGGTTTCCAGCGCCAGATCGATTGATACAGCTCCTGCTTCCGCCATCAAGTCGATATAATCTTCGGTCAAAATATCGCCCCGCAGTCCGTTGGGGAAATACATAAACAGTGAGAGCCGGTTTTTGATGATCATCCGAAGAAATTTCGCGCTCTCTTCAATGTTGAAATTGGGCAGATCGTCCACAAACGCGAAGCGGCGAACGCCCATATCGTAATACATTTTGATCTCTTCGAACATATTCTCGCCGCTCCGGTTCACATACTTATTGTTGGGCCAGATTTTAAAACAATAAGCGCAATTGAAAACGCACCCTCTGCTGAAATGAAATGTGAGCGCATTTTTCATCATGGATTGACCGATGTACGGGCTGTATTTTTCATAATCCATATAGGAACGGTCAGGAAATTGCAAGCTATCTAGTTCTTCTTCCATAGGCCGACGATTCGTCGCCACTGGTTCCACGAACGCACGTTCAAAACTCTCCAGTAGCGCAAATTGGAAAGGGCGAATGTCCGGCTCGCTGGTGAGCAGAATCCGGGCGTTGCTGTCACTCAAAATCATACGCAATCGTTCCTGGGGATACGCAGGATCCAATGGCAAATAACAGGCGCCAGTTTTCATTATCGCCAAAATACCGGTCACCACAGCTACAGGATTCTCCATCATAATCGCCACTGTCGCGCCCCGGCCAGCTCCGAGGGAAGCAAGTCTGGAAGACCATTTCGAAGCGTCGATATTTAAAATTTCATATGAAAGCGCACTATCTTTATATACAACGGCCACACTATCCGGTGTTCTCTGCGCCTGGTCCTCGAATAATTGGTGCGCTGTTTTATTCAGAGGAAATTCTTGCCGGGTATCGTTGAATTCCGCGAGCAACCTCAACCGTTCGGCTCCGCTCAAATAATCGATATCATCGACTGCGATGTCGCAATCAGCCGCGACGCCGGTTAGAATGGAGTTAAAATGGGAAGCCAGGGCTTCGACGAATGACGGATCGAACACTTTGGAATTGTAATTGAAGGTTACCCGGATGGCCGGTCCCGGCATGACAATGATATTGAAATTGTATTCCGTCTGAATAAAGAGTCCCAATCCTTGCAATTCCATATCTCCACTGCCTGCTGGATCTACATCTTGAAGCCTTTCCTTGTAGGGATAATTTTCGAATACCAATATATGGTTGACGAGATCGCGCTTCAGTGGCGAACATGATTGAACCTCCGCAAGAGGCAGATATTCGAAAGGTTTGGCTTGAATCGTCCTATCTTTAACCTCGGCCAACAAGTGACTGAAACTCTGGCGGGGGGACGCGCTCACCCGGACCGGTACGGCATTGATAAAAGTGCCGACCATATCTTCCACTCCCTCGATCTCCGCCGGCCTTCCGGACACGATAGCGCCGTACACAACATCGCGGGTATTGTTGTATTTTTGCAGTAACACACCCCAGGCAGTTTGAAATAGATTATTTAATGTGACATGTCGTGTGCGACTGATATTGATCAAGATCTCCGTCATCCGGGGCTCGATCATCAAGCGGTGTTCCCGTACGGAATAGCCTGGATCTGCTGCGTTCTCGGGATAAAAAGACGGGATTTTGACAGGGACGTCATAACCGTCGAGATACCGCTCCCAGAAACGTAAACCTGCAAATTTATCTTTTTGGTCCAACCAACGGATATAATCCGAATAAGGAGGAACCGGCTCGAGATGGACGGAGCGGCCTTTTTTGAGCATCTCGTAGATTTCGATGAAATCACGTAGAACGATTCCCATGCACCAGCCGTCCATCAAGATATGATGGGAACTCCAGATCAGTTGGAATTCTTCCGGCCCTCCTTTAATGACGGCGACACGAATCGGGATTTCCTGGAACAGGTCGAATCCCTTCTGCCGGTCTTCGAGTTTATAACGATCGATAAAAATTCGCCGTTCCTCAGGCGTTTGGTAGGAGATATCAAAATAACGGAACTTCACTTTCCATTCTTTTAACACCAATTGCCTGGGTTTCTTGTTTTTATGGTAGAAGAAAAAAGTGCGTAATACATCGTGACGGGCTAGCAGGTGATTGAAGCTTTTTTCGAAAAGCTCCAGGTCGATTGCAGTCTTGAACATGAAGGACATCTGTAACAACGACGCCTGGGTGCTTTTGTCCATTAGATGGTGAAACAGCATTCCTTCCTGCATTGGAGCAAGCGAGTAGATATCTTTGATATCGTTTTTATTGAACATGTCGTTACCTCAAATCGATTGGATCCGTTATCCTAGATAGCCGAATATATCATCCAATTCTTCCTGGTCCAGGTCGGTGGCGCTAAAATCGCTGGCTGTTCGGACCGAATCCTTCTTCGCCAGGCAATGATCAGCTATATTTTGAAGAGCCTTCGAGAAATGGTCGGCAAGCGATTTCACCCTCTCTTCTGAAAAATACCTTGTGTCAAAATCATAAAAGATTCGCAATTGTTCATCCACGATACCAGCGGATACCACAAGACGAGCCGAACCTTCCGTTTCTCTTGAAACAGCGGGTGGCAAACGGAATTCCCGGACAGAGAAGATACTTCCCTCGCCTTCGGGGCCGGAAAACCCGCCAAAATACGCAAAACCGAAATCACACCTGGTCTTCAATCCCAGAAGTCCGAATCCTGCTCCCCCGTGAGGTACTCCTCTTAATGTCTCTTTTGTATAGACCAACGCCCGCCCAGGTTCTTGACGCCCTAAAAGATCCAACACCAGTGGGTAATGGGTGGAAAAGCATCCGCAGACATTCTGAGTATCGAAGCCTTCGACTATAGTGGTGCGCATCCCCTCATCAACGACAATACGGTGCGCGGCTACACCTGTCCAATCGAGTAAAGCCGATGCGAACGCAGTCATGAGAATATCCAACGTTTCTGTGTTGTAGGCTCTGTGAACATCATGGGTAATTGCCCGGGTAAGATCCCGATCCAGCTCGAAAGACTCCCGCTGAACCATTCCTTTACCTGTCTGTGGTGGGTTGCTGGGAGCGACCTGATAATCCAGCGCTCTTTGCCAATATTCGCGTTGTGACGCGATAACGTTCGCTCCGGCCAGTTTACTGAACTCATCGCTCCATTTCAGAAAGGAACCGCCACTGGAAGTCGATTGGTAAGGGATTCCGCGCTCGATATCCTTATAAAACATCGCTAAATCTCTAAGTATTATAGACCATGAGACAGGATCCAAAATGAAGCTATGGATCTCGATGAGAATGATACGATCTTCCGGCTTATTCGGCAGGAATACCCTGACCAGGGGTCCTTCCGAGAGATTCATGCCGCTGGTTTCCCGGTCAAGAGTGACAGGTGAGTCCGTGATGTCCAGTTCGTAGAGAAAACCCTCCTGCCCACGGGTCGCCTGGGTGGTTGTCCCGTTTTGGTGACGAATCACTATTCCAAGCGCGTCATGATGAATTACCAATCGCTCCAGCGCCAGGCGCAACATGTGATGATCCAGCATTTTATCCGTTGCCGCTAGCACCGCCTGGATATGGCGGGAATGTTCGTCCTTTGGTAGCGTCCACAGTTTTAGTTGGTATGGGGTTAGAGGGGCGACTCCAGTACCGGGTCCCTTATCGCATTTCTTTTCAGCGCTCGTAGCCCGTTCCGCCAGGCAAGCGACCGTGGGGCTTGCCAGAATGTCGTTGATTTCCAGTTTGTATTTTTGGGACAGCATCCGCGAGGAGATTTGAATCGCCTTGATGGAATCGAGGCCGTGTTCGAAGAAGTTTTCGTAGATTCCGATTTTCTCCAAACCCAGAACTCCTGAGCTAATTGAGGCTATCATCTCTTCCAGCACATTTCGGGGAGCTACAAATTCAATAGGGCTATTCCCTTCGAAGGGATCAGGCAGTCGGCGTTTGTCCAATTTCCCATTTGGAGTGAGGGGTATCCGGTCCAGTGTGACAAAATGGCCGGGCACCATGTAAGTGGGAAGATGGCGATTCAGGTAGCCCCGCAAGTCCTCTGCGCCAATTTTCGTTGTATCGCCGCCTTCAAGCAACCCTTTCAACTCAGTTAAAAATTGAAGGGCGGGATATACCCCCTCGA
>JAHELQ010000585.1 GCA_024644125.1 Candidatus Aminicenantota bacterium
GGTGGAACAGGCGGTGATGAATGTGAGGGCCGGCCGGTGTGATTTGGCGTTGGCCGGAGGCGTCAATCTTATATTATCTCCAAAAGGACATATCGCTTTTTCCCGTCTCAATGTGCTTTCTCCCGACGGCCGTTGCAAATCCTTCGATGATTCCGCCGATGGATACGGCAGAAGCGAAGGATGCGGTATTGTGGTCTTGAAACGTCTGTCAGACGCCCGTCAAAACGGCGATACGGTCCTGGCGTCGATCGCCGGGACATCGGTCATGCACAATGGCGGGAGTAGTGGATTGACAGTGCCCAATGGCGTGATTCAGGAAAAATTGATTCGCGAAGCATTGTTCGATTCAGGCGTGACTCCCGGCGATATCGATTACATCGAAGCCCATGGATCCGGGACAAAATTAGGAGATCCCCAGGAAATAAACGCGCTGGCCAATGTGTTCGGCGGCCGCAACGGCAAAGGGCGGCTCCTGGTGGGATCGGTGAAAAGCAATATCGGGCATACGGAGAGCGCGGCGGGAATTGCGGGTCTCATTAAGGTGGTTCTGGCCCTTAAAGAAGAATTGATCCCCATGCATCTTCATGTCACGGTTCCCAACCGGTTGATCCGTTGGGATCGCATCGATGTGGATCTGGTACGGGAAAATCTGGAATGGAAAAAAAAGGAGGCCGCGCGGTACGCCGGAGTGAGTTCCTTCGGGATAAGCGGCACCAACGCCCATATCGTTTTGCGCGATGCGCCGGATACTGAAGCGAAGAAATCTTCCCCCTGCGCGCCTTTCAATATCCTGACTGTTTCGGGACGTGATTTAGACGCTCTTGAAAGATTGGCGGATCGATACTGCGACTATTTGTCCGGGAGTGAATCCGGTATCGGCGATATCTGCTACACTTCAAATATCAGCCGCACATACTTTCCATATCGCCTGGCGGTGGTGGGCAAGTCAAAAGATGATTTTGTGAAAAAGCTCAAAAATTTCCGACAAAAAAAAGAGCAAGCGGAGGTCCTGGTTTCCTCGTCCGGCGCAACTCCTCATCCGGGAATTGTCTTTCTTTTTTCCGGGCAAGGCTCTGTTTATGAAGGCGCCGGTAAAGAATTATACGAGACGTTTCCGGTTTTCAAAGAAGAGATGGACCGGTGCGACCGGCTTTTTTCCCAGTATGCAGGCATTTCGGTTGTGAGCGCGCTGTATCCGAGCGAATCCGGCGGGAATGAATTGGCTCGAGCTGTATGTGCCCAATCCGCCATTTTTTCTATTCAATATTCGCTGGTGAGATTATGGGAATCATGGGGGATCGGACCTTCCGCGGTCGCCGGTCATAGTATCGGCGAGTATGCGGCGGCCTGGGCGGCCGGGGTGCTCGATCTGGAAAACGCGGTGAAATTGGTGGCCATGAGGGGGAAACTGATGCAGTCTGTCCCCGCCTCCGGCAAGATGGTTGGACTCTTGATGTCGGAAGATAGGGCCCGGCAGATCATCGCCGGATTGGAGGCATCGGTTTCCATTGCCGCGGTGAATTCCAGTGAGAACATCACGATCTCCGGCGAGTCGGGAGCTGTGGATGAAGCGGTCGCCAGGGCCCGGCAGGCCGGGTATTTTGTCAATCACCTGGATATATCCCATCCGTTCCACTCCGTTATGATGGCGCCGTTGGTGGGAGAGTTTCGCAAAGAGGTCGAGCGGATTTCTTTCGCAAAACCAAAAATATCCATTATTTCTACCCAGACTGGCAAAGATGCATCCGATGAATTTTGCAGTCCCGGGTATTGGAGCGATCATCTGCTGAGGGGAGTGCGGTTCTACGATGCTGTGCTCAATCTGGAAAACAAGGGCTGTAGGGTATTTCTGGAGATCGGCGCTACGGCGGTCTTGAGCGGAATTGTATCTGAAACCGTCGCGGGGAAGGATACTGTCTGCGTCCCATCGTTGAGAAAAGGGAATCACGCCCTCAGGCAAATTTACAATAGTCTGGCGAATTTATATGCTTGCGGCGCTTGTATCGATTGGAGAGCGGTCAACCGGCCGTTCGCCGGGCGGAAGGTAATGTTGCCTGGCTATCCTTTCATGCGGGAGCGGTTCTGGATTACCTGCGATGAGCCGGATGTCGCGATGCCTGTCGGGAGAACGGCAGTTTTTGCGAATGATGCCGCCGTGGAATTGAAGGATATTGTATTCGGTATTTCCGGTTTGGATCCTGAAGAAATAGATGAAGCGGCAAGTTTGTTCGGAATGGGACTGGATTCGTTGATGTTGGGGAAATTGAAACGCAAAATAAGTGAAAATTTTGCCGTCGATATTCCGTTGAATGATTTTTACACCAAATTCACCACAATTCAAGCAATATCCGCGGAATTGCAGGGAGCGGCGCAAAAAACGCGCCACGGTGGCGTGATTCATTCCAGTCCGGTCACTCCGGATGAGACGCCAGACAACGGTCTGTCGCCTGTAGAGCGGATGAAGACGCAAGCGCTCTCCATGATGGACATGATGCAAAAACAATTGGATTGGTTGAATGAGATCCAGTCCGGCGGTTTTATGGGGCAATCCTATCGAAGAACGATTCCTGAACTCAATTTTAGAGGGATGACGCTCGCTCGCGACCGGTTGACCAGGGAACAGGAGCGGTTTCTGTCGGATTTCATCGAACGGTTTTGCCGGATGACGCGGAAATCCAAAGAATATGAACAGCGTTACCGCTATACTTTTTCCCATTGGTTGACCGCCTTGAACTTTCGCGCATCGCTGAAAGAGATCATATATCCACTGATCGCGTCGCGGGCCGAAGGGGCTTATTTTTGGGACCTGGACGACAATAAGTACATCGATATCGCGCTTGGGTACGGGGTGCATTATTTTGGCCATCGCCCCGGATTCATCACAAAGGCCATCGATGAGCAGTTGCGAAAAGGATATGTGTTGAGCCCCCACCCGGATTTGCTAGGAGAGACGGCTTCTCTAATTTGCGAGCTTACTGGAGTCGAGCGGGTGGCTTTTTGCAATACCGGGTCGGAAGCGGTGATGTTCGCGCTGCGATTGGCCCGGGCAGTTACCGGTCGTATGAAAATCATCAGATTCGCCGGATCCTATCATGGCGTGTATGACGCCGTGCTGGCGGAGGCCGATGAGCACGGAGTCTTCCCTTCGTCCCCGGGAATTCCGCTGGGGATGGTGCAGGATGTGGAGGTGTTGCCTTACGGCTCGGACGAGAGTTTGAGCAGGATGAGAGAGCTCGGCCCGCAATTGGCCGCCGTGTTGGTGGAGCCGGTCCAGAGCCGGAGGCCGGGTTTCCAACCGGAAGAATTTCTACGGCGATTGCGGATACTCACGCGTGAAATTGGAGCCCTCCTGATATTCGATGAAATGATCACCGGCTTCCGCATCTGCCCCGGAGGCGCTCAGGCCTATTTTGGGGTTGAAGCCGATATGGCGACCTATGGAAAGATTGTCGGCGGAGGTATGCCGATTGGCATCGTCGC
>JAHELQ010000586.1 GCA_024644125.1 Candidatus Aminicenantota bacterium
TCCGGCTATTTTATCGCCGTCATCCGGCAGATGGTGCAAAATCCTGAAGTCGCCGTAGCAGACATAGATTTTATCTCCGTTGAGGAAAAAAATCTATTGCTTCGTCAATTCAACAATACCGCCCTGGAGCTTCCCGAGGATGAGACGTTTCTCGATCGCTTTCGGCAGAACGCCACCCAGCGGCGACACCACATCGCGGTGGCTGGTAGCGGCGATTTTTCCGCCGGCGAGCGGCAGATCACCTATGGAGAATTGAAGCGCCGTTCGGATGCAGTCGCCTGGAGATTGATCCGCGAAGGCGTGGCTCCCGGAAGTATCGTTCCCATCGTATCCGATTCTTCCCTTCGCATGATGATCGCGATCCTGGCGGTCCTGAAAGCTGGCGCCGCTTACCTACCTATTGATCCGGCCTATCCAGCGGAGCGGATCCGAGTTATGCTCGCCGATTGCAACGCCTCGATCGCGTTGACATGCGGTGAACCTGCTTCTGGCTCCGGCGATGTCCGCTGGTCGAGACTCGAGCACCTGGAAGCTTGCGACCTGGATGACAATCTGCGGTTACCGCCGGTGGGGCAGGAAGATATCGCTTACGTCATCTATACCTCAGGCTCCACCGGTCAACCCAAGGGCGTACCCATTCGTCATCGTTCCCTTCTGAATTTGTGCCTCTGGCATGTCCGCCAATTCGCCGTTACCTGGAGAGACCGGGCTTCCAAATACGCGGGCGTTGGATTCGACGCTTCTGTTTGGGAGATTTTCCCTTATTGGGTCGCCGGGGCGTCATTGTCCATTGTTCCAGCCGACATCAAACTGGATATGGAGCGGTTGAGCCGCTATTTTGTGCAGCGGGACATCACCATCGTTTTTTTGCCCACCCAGATTTGCGAGCAGTTTTCGGCGATGCCCTGTTCGTCGCTACGACTGCTGCTGACCGGCGGGGACAGACTCGTAGCTGTACGGGAAGCCGGGTATGCAATAGTCAACAATTACGGACCCACCGAGAACACCGTCGTATCCACCAGCGTTCCTGTTACCCGAAGCGGCGAATCCTTGCCTATCGGTTCGCCGGTGGCGAACACCGTTGCGTTTGTCCTTTCCAAAACAGGAGGAATCCAGCCCATAGGTGTTCCCGGCGAACTCTGGGTCGGGGGTGAAGGATTGTCTCCCGGTTATCTCAACCGACCGGAATTGACGGCGGAGAGGTTTGCCTCGCGTCCGGACCTATCCCCGGAGAAGCCTCTTCTTTACGGTACAGGGGATCTGGTACGATTCCTGGAAGACGGCGATCTTGAATTCCTGGGGCGCATTGACCATCAGGTCAAAATCCGAGGCTTCCGTATCGAATTGGGGGAAATCGAAAACCAGTTCATTCGACATCCCGATGTAAGCGGAGCAGTTGTGTTGGCGGCCGCCGATCCGTCTGGACAAAAATGCCTGCGGGCGTATGTCTCGTCGCCAATCACTGGAATGAAGCCTGCGATATTGAAGGATTTCCTCTCCCAAACGTTACCGGATTACATGGTGCCGTCGGATATCCGGATATTGGAAGCTCTACCTCTGACTCCCAACGGCAAAGTGGATCGGAACGCGCTGGCGGTTATCAAGCCCGATGCTACCGCTCCTTCGACGCCGGTTGCTCCCCAGGATGGGATGGAGGAAATCGTGGCCGGCGTTTGGCGGGAGGTTCTGGGGATAGCGCAGCCGGGCATCGACGACAACTTCTTCGATATGGGCGGCACATCTTTGAATATTATCATGGTGAACAGTAGACTGAAGGAACGTCTCCAGGCGGATGTACCGGTGGTGGACCTGTTCCGCTTTCCAACCATTCGACAATTGGCCCGCCATCTGGGCGGAACCACTACGCTCCCGGCGGCGAAAATTTCTTCTGCGCAGGCGATTGAACCCTCGGCGATGAATGTGGCGGTTATCGGCATGAGTTGCCGTTTCCCCGGAGCGCCCGATATCGGGACATTCTGGAAAAACCTCGAATGGGGCATCGAGTCCATCTCGTTGTTGGCGGATGAAGAATTGCTCGATGCTGGGGTGAAGCGCGAGCTCATCGCGAATCCACGTTATGTCAAGGCCGGCGGCTTTATCGATGGCATCGACCGCTTCGACGCAGACTTCTTCGGCTATACGCCGAACGAGGCTCGACTAATGGATCCGCAGATTCGTCTCTTCCATGAATGTGTCCTGGAGGCACTGGAGCATGCCGGTTACCACCCCGGTTGCTGCGACGAATCCATCGGTCTCTACGCCGGGGCCTCTTCCAGTCTGTATTGGGAGGGGATGGCGCTTTTCGGCGACAAAGGACGCGATCTCGGCTCGTTCAGTACCGTCAATCTCGCCAGTCGCGATTTCCTCTGCACCCGCATCGCCTACAATCTCAATCTCAAAGGTCCTGCCGTGACCGTACAGACCGCATGTTCGACCTCCCTTACGGCCATTTACCAGGCGTGCCGCGGATTGATGGCGAATGAGTGCTGGATGGCTGTGGCGGGAGGCGTGTCTGTCTCGGCTGAACCGAGGCAAGGTTATCTCTATCAAGAAGGCATGATTCGCTCCTCCGACGGCCATTGCCGGGCGTTCGACAAGGACGCTGGCGGTACGGTGTTTGGCGATGGTGCGGGCGTGGTTGTGTTGAAGCCTTTTTCGCGGGCGGAAAAAGACGGGGATACTATTTACGCGGTGGTCAAGGGGGGCGCAACCAATAACGACGGCAACCGCAAAGTGGGGTATACCGCACCCAGCGTCGAGGGTCAGGCCGAGGTCATTCGCGAAGCTCTGGATATGGCGGGCTTTGACGCCGGTACTATCTCTTTCATCGAAGCGCACGGCACAGGCACCACTCTTGGCGATCCTATCGAAATCGCCGCCTTGACCCAGGCGTTCGGCACGGATCTGAAGAATTATTGCGCTGTGGGATCAGTCAAGACAAATATCGGACACCTGGATGCCGCTGCCGGAGTCGCGGGTTTTCTGAAGACTGTTCTCGCCATTCATAATAAAAAAATCCCTCCCTCGCTTCATTTCAAATCCCCAAACCCCAACATCGACTTCGCGTCGAGTCCTTTTTATGTCAATGACACGTTGAAGAAAGGGGACAATATTGGCGCGCCGATGCGGGCCGGTGTCAGCTCGTTTGGGATCGGTGGTACCAATGTCCATCTAGCTCTGGAGCAGTACTGTCCCCAACCGCATAAAGCCGAAGGCCAGGCTCGCAAAAGCGGTGATTATTACCTTCTGCCGCTTTCCGCCAAAACCGGGATTGCGCTTGAGCAGTCACTCGCCAATCTGTCTTCCTATCTCAAATCCCAACCTGGAGTTTCGCTGAAGGATGCCTCGTTCACCCTGCAAGTGGGGCGGGAAGCATATTCCCATCGCCGGGCTGTAGTGTGTAAAACAGCCGCGGAAGCCCTGGAAGCCCTCTCCAGGAGTTCAGACTCTATGGCCGCCT
>JAHELQ010000587.1 GCA_024644125.1 Candidatus Aminicenantota bacterium
CAGAAGATTTTCCTCGATCAGTTTTTGGCGGATTCTGCCCTCGGCGCTGGCGCGGAATAGGACGCCGTGGGGGACGATGACGCCCATGCGGCCAGTTCCCGGGGCCATGGTCTCGATCATGTGGCTGATAAAAGCGTAATCGCCTTTGCTTTTGGGGGGGATGCCGCGGTGAAAGCGGCGGAACCGGTCGGCCTCTGCGTTTTCGGCGCCCCATTTGTCCAGGGAAAACGGCGGATTGGCTACAACGATATCAAACGTCATCAGACGGTCGTTTTCGATGAGCTTTGGATTGCCGAGAGTATTGCCCCATTCGATGCGGGCGTTATCGATGAAATGGAGAAACTGGTTCATCTTGCCCAGCGCCCAGGTAGAGCCGTTACTCTCCTGGCCGAAGAGGGAATAGTCATTGGAACCCACCTGTTGAGCCACCTTAATGAGCAACGATGTGGAGCCGCAGGCTGGGTCGCAGATCCGTTCGCCGTTGGATGGAGCCAATAGGCGGGCAAGCAGGATCGCCACTTCGGGGGGTGTGTAGAATTCCCCGCCCTTTTTGCCGGCGTCGGACGCGAAGCGGGCGATGAGATACTCGTATACATTACCGATGATATCCATATCCCCCAATTGCGACGGCCGCAAATTGAGGCGGGGATCGGAGAAATCCTCGATCAAGTGTTTGAGGCGGTTGTTGCGGTCGCGGGCCTCGCCGAGATGGGATTCGGAATTAAAGTCGATGTTTCTAAACACCCCTTCTAGCTTGGTTTTGTTCCGCTCCTCGATCTCCGCCAACGCGACGTTGATCAGCTCGCCGATATTGTTTTCGTTGCGTTTGTCGTACAAATAATCAAATGTGCAATGTTCAGGCAGCACGAACCGTTCGCGCGCGAGGCGGCGTTCCACCCGCTCCGGATCGCCGTTGTATTGCTCCAGGTATTGTTCTTTTCTGTCCTTCCACACGTCCGAGAGATACTTCAAGAACAGGAAGACCAGGATATAGTTTTTATATTCCGCCGGATCAACAACGCCGCGGAAAGTATCGCATGCCTTCCACGCAACGTTGTTGATTTCCTCCTGGCGGATGATTTTTGCATATTCTCTATCGTTCATTGTCATCGTTTACCTCAATTTTTTTTGATCCGTTTGCCGGTCCGAAGGCTCGGGAAGCCGGGGCTCGCGGGTTTCATTTTAACACACTTGCCGCCATTATTTCCACGGTCCCATAAAATTCATTATTCACGGGACAACGGATTACCCGCTGGGAGGCAGGCAGGTCTCGACGATCTTTAGCAATGCCCCGGTAACCAATGATTCCCGGTTGTTCATGAGTTTGATCATCAAGCCCTTCTCTTGCAAAAACAACCCGTACATCTCGATTGCCTCCTCCTGCACTCGGAGCGACGGGACAGGGATCTCCAATTTGCCCAACGCCTTTTTGTTGACAAACGGAATGGCGGATCCGGCCGACACGGTTTCGAAGTATTGCTGCGCTGGCGGTTGGTTGATGAACCAGGCCAGGTAGGCGGGCAGGATATCCTTCGTGGTGGGGCGGATGATGAAAAAATGGGAGGTGGGCACGACAGGACCGTCTGGATCCTGTTCGATGGTGGAGGCCACATGGTTCATGCTCTTGGATTTGAAGAGCACGTCGCCTTTGCGCAAAAAAAGCTCCTCGGGCGGTTTGTCGATAGTGACGCTCACCAGTTTTTCGGCCATCAAACCGAAGGTATCGTCCACATTCTTCAACTGGGCCACGCGGACATTTCCGCCTTTTTGCGGCACAATCTTCCGTGTGAACAGATGTCCGGATCGAATTTCCCCGATGTCCTTCACAAAAAATTTATGTTTACTTTGATTTCTCATCCTGTCGAAAAAACAATTTTAGAAGATTGGTGAACAAAAGTCAACAAAGTGTGTAGCAAAAAAAATACTAAAGAAAGTTTCGGAAAAAACGCCTTTGCCTGACATGCTGCCGTTTCTGCTATACGAAGCGGGGGATATTAAATTATTCAATATTCCTAAACATTCCGGCGGGTTTCGTGTATAATAACCGGATAGGGAAATCGATGAGACAAGAAGAGACAATTCATTTGTTCGAAGAACATGCCGCGTTGCTGGAGTATTATTGCGAGGAATATGGGCTCCAAAAGGATTTGGTTGTCCAGGAGGCGTTGCTTCGGTATTTTGATTTTTTGGAGAGTCAGATTACCGAAGGCCGGATCGGCGAATTAAAGGAACGGATGGAGACGGTTCTCACGCCGGACGAAGTATGGGATAGTCTGGGTATCGAATAAGTTTTCCTGCGATCGTAATTATTGTCGTGGTTGAAAAAACCGGGTTTTTATCTAATTTTATAGTTATAGGAGGGGATGATGAAGATTAGCGCCAGAAATGTGATGAAAGGTGTGGTCGTGTCCGTGCACAAAGGAGCTGTGAATGCCGAAGTGGTGATTCAATTGCCCGGCGGGCAGGAGATTGTTTCCATTATTACCAACAATTCGGTGGACTCTCTCGGGTTGGAGAAAGGAAAGGAGGCCTACGCCGTGGTGAAGGCCTCCAACGTCATGATTGCGGTCGATTGAACCCTTCCGGGTTTACCGGCCTAATTTGTTGTATAGGTATTTAAAGTATTCAAAATCTGTGCTCAGTATCTTTTCCATCTTGGGGAGCAATTCCTGGTACTGGGTCATGGCCATATAGAACTCGGCGAATTCGGCATCCTTTTCGTAGGCTTTGTTACGGATCTCCAGAGCTTCGGCGTCCGCCTTCGCTTTGATCTCCTTGGCGATACGTTCGGCGTCGGATCTGATGGTGCTTAGCTCCTTCTCCATCTTACCCAGCCAGTTGGCCTTTTTACCCTCTCCGTCCGAACGGAACGCCTGCGCCACCTGGGCGCGTTCTTTGATCATACGGTCGTACACACTTTTGGTCAGGTCGTCGGAATATTTGATCTGGCGGATGACGATATCGATCAATTCGATGCCGTATTTTGGCGTGGTTGTCCTTGCCGCGGCCAACATCTCGTCCGATAGTTTTTGCCGCCCTTTGCTGATTTCCTCGTATTTGGTTTCGGTGAAGGTGGAAATCACGCCGATATCCTGCTGGCCTTCGGTCTCGGCGGTCGATTCCGTCGGATCCTGCTGGTTCTGGAACACATTGGAGCGTTCGATTTCATTGATCACATTGGAGTTGCGGATCGCTTCCCGCAACATATTGCGGGCAATGATTTTGCGGACGCTAGAGTCGATGACATCATCCAGCCGTGAATGGGCCTGTGGGATACTACCGACCGATTCGTAAAAGAGCTTCAAATCGGTGATCTTCCAGCGGGCGGTGGCATCAACCCAGATAAACTGGTTTTCCTGCGTGGGAAACCGTTGGGCGTCGCCGTCCCAGGAAAGGATCTTTTTGGGGTATGTAAGCACGGTGTCGATCATGGGGGTTTTGAAGTGCAGGCCCGCTTC
>JAHELQ010000588.1 GCA_024644125.1 Candidatus Aminicenantota bacterium
CAAATCTTCCGCGTCGAGTATCTGCTTATTCACTGCAACCCTCAATCCATTGAGAATATGGTCGCTGTGGGATTCAATCACCACCTGAACTCCATTTTTACTGACTTGCGCCAAAAACCTCGCGATATGGGATTGGGCGTATGGGTGGAGATGAGCCTCCGGATTTTCGACAATGAGCATTTCTCCCTTAGTGGCAATCAGTCCCGAAACAATAATAGGAAGGGCGTAACTATAGCCGAACCCCACATTGAGAGGTTTGTACACCGAAGCCGTGCGCTCCGAATTTAATTGCATCACCACAATGTTGGCATCCACATTTTTTATCTCAATTTTTCCGCCGTTGAATATTTTCCCGAGCCAGGCTTCGGTTTGTCCCAAAACAGTATGGGGAGCCGAATCATCTTCCACCAGGATTTCCGTAACAGTTTGCTGTTTTTTTTTGGAAAGAGAGAGGATGTTGGCAGTATATTCCCCTCTCGCTCCGACATTTGGAAACTCGAATGTGCTCTGCCTGGGATAGAAGTCCCGAGGGCCAATTCGATTGGCTGAAACATAATGAATTTTTTCAAAATCGGGGGGAGTGTCCAAAAAATCTACAATACGCTTCATCTTACCACTTTCTTCAATCCGAGAAATCATGAATTTCTCAATTGATGCAGGAACTTCAACTCCATCGATGATGACAAAGTATCGACCCTCTCTTTTCAAAGTAGTAGATCCCAAGGACTCACCGTTAATGATCATTCGCGTATCCATCCGGGAAAGATCTGCTGCCAGATCATCCTCAGGATTCTCTTTAAAATAATAATGCACCTTTAGCGACGCATCTCCAACGGCAAACACAAATATAAACTGAATGGGCAACGACGGCGATGTGGCGCTATTTTTAATATCGCTAAAACTGCCCAGTTCAACCGAACTTCCATTGAGTGTCAATTGTGTCGTTACTCGGGAATATTCCAGTGATTGCCGCATCAAAAGAAGTGCCTGCAATACTGTTGATTTTCCCCGTCCATTGATTCCGGTGAACAGGTTCACACCCTTTAACGGGACACGAACCATATCTCCAAAACATTTAAAATTCTGTAAACCTATTTCAGTTAACACTACACATCTCCCAAAATCTTCTCAACCAACTCGAATCGAGTCTTAACCCGTTGTTTGTCCCCAGTGGCCAGAGATATCGATTCTTGAAACGTTTTATTTGCCAGCAACCGGTCATAATTTCGAAGAATCTTCTCTTTGTTTTTTTCCAGAAATCCATCCTCTTTATGGGCAAAAAAATTGCCGATCGACTCCATCAAGGCAATATTGATTCTCCCCTTCGAGTTGTTCATCGTGAGACGAAAATTCCGTTTACCGAAGAAATCGTAGGTTAGCCTCATCACCCGCTCAAAATCATTCTTCAGCTCTTCAATTTTACTATCGTCCATCTTATTGATACGCTTCATGGTGGAGCCCAAAAAATCATCCAACTCGCCTTTGTAATCGTTTGAATAATCAAATACATGAAAAGCCAGAAATCTGAGAATCGCCTCCCGGTCTTTCATACGTTTGGGAGAAATTCCAAAATCAATAGCCTCTTTGAAGAAATCCCGCTCCGATAAATCCTTCAACAAACGGGTGGATTTGCCGATAAAGATACAATTGCGAATTTCCTGGCGGTTCAACTGGGTGCCGCCGGTGTTGATTCTGTTAAAAATGTCATAAACCATTTGCAACGGCACAGACGGTTTGATGATATAGATACGTAATTGTTTGTCCTCTATTTTTGTCTGCAGCTTTGAATCAAGTTCTCGAAAGCTTTTTTCGTTCAACTTCTTGAGGACCTCTAAATGCTTTAACCTAAATCCCCCCTCTTTAGCGGTAAAATCCCGCAATGTGGTCGTACGCTGAAGCCCATCCACAATGATGAATTTTCCCGAGCGGTCTTCGTTGACATATATCGGCGGCAATGGGATATTCAATAAAACAGATTCGATAAATCTGCATTTTTGTGTATCATTCCAGACTAAATGGCGTTGAAATTCAGGATCAATCTCCAACTGGTGTTTTTCGAGTTTCCTGAGCCATTCATATACTGTGAACGCGCCGTCGCCAATATCGACCTCTTCGGGCATTGGATAAGGGTACAAACTGCCATTCCGGTATAGGTCCTCGTTTTTTGTATCGGCATCATCTTCCAATACATCTTCCCCGGTAAAATTTATATTTTCCTTGCGGATGTCCGGCTCGCGCTCCGCCAGTTGTTGCAGGATAAACTCCACTAACTCATTTTTTGAATTGTATACCCGTTCCTTGAACAAATCGAGAATATCGGTCTTAGAACCGTCGGCATTCAAGACATCCACCGCGAGACAGCGAATAGTCACTGTTTCAAAACTGGATTCGCCATTATTTACAATCTTGACCTCAACACGAGGTAACATTATTCGCTCCTGATCTCATTAAATTTCTAAACGATATAGCAACCATACTATAAAAAATTTTTCCTATAAAATCAACCCCAAAGCCTCAAGTATCCCCATTTTACTCAACTTCACTCTTTTAAAGAAAAAATAAATCCTAAAGCTAAAGCGTGATCTAACAGAGAGGTTTCAAGAAATCAACGCAATTGAAAAAAATATATCAATTAATTACTAGCCCCTGTCAATAAAACCCAAAAAATAATTAAAAAAAAGATTATAAAAAGTTGTATTCCAGGAATTTTTCCGTACAATTAAACATAAAACGCTTGCAAGAACAAGGAGAACAATGCTCAATCCAAACCGTCGCGTTAGTATATTTTTAGCGCTATTAGCCTTATCGAGCTCGCTGTTCCCGATCGCTATCGGAGAGAAGGCGATAATCTATCGAGACCTCGAGGTGATGAGGGTGTCGCAGCATGGGTACATCCACGTCTCGTATATGACGGCGCCGGAATGGGGACGTTTTCCCTCCAACGGATTGATCTATGTCATCGACGATGAGTGCTTCGTAGTGGACACTCCGTGGAACCGGGAGATGTCGAAGCTATTGATCGAATGGATCGAATCGGCGCTGAAGGCGAAAATCAAGGGAATAGCCGTGGGGCATTGGCATGATGATTGTCTCGGAGGCCTCGCCGAATTTCACGCCCGCAACATCACATCCTACTCTCACCAATTGACCCAAACGGAAGCCCGGAATCGCCGTCTTCCGATTCCGCAGACGGGATTCAAAGACGAGATTCCACTCCGTATCGGCGGCTGCGATGTAATCTTGCACTACCCCGGCTGCGGCCATACCCGAGACAATATCGTCGTCTGGTTCCCGGAAGACAAACTGCTTTTCGGCGGTTGCCTGGTCAAGGAGAAACGTTCGCAATCCCCCGGCAACACCGCGGACGCCGTAATGGAAGACTGGCCTCAGAGCGTATTAAATGTGAAAAAGCGCTTTCCCGAAGCAGTCATCGTAGTTCCAGGCCACGGCCAAC
>JAHELQ010000589.1 GCA_024644125.1 Candidatus Aminicenantota bacterium
AAAAAAAATTTAAGCAACTTAAATGAGATTATGAATATTTTATTGGCGATTAAGGACGACCTGAAAAGTGATAAAAAACCTACGATATCGACTGTATGGTCATTGATGAATAAGTTTTCGGAATCAGCATTGTTTGGAAGCTACACTTCAATGATAGGAATTACTGTATCTGGTAATTGTGGGAATTAAAATAAAACTTCGGAGGTTACTATGATAAAAAAACTAATATGTGTTCTGGGAATGTTCATTTTGTCGTACAATATTTTTTCGTCAATCGATGTGAATGACATTATGTGTGCATTTGCTGAGAGCGCGGAGAAAAAATATATCGAGGAAAATGTGATTGACGGCTCCACCCAGTATTTAATCTCCAAGGCGAACGCGACATTGCTTTTATGTGAATTTGAGAAAGCGGGTAGGGCGGAGTTTAATTTTCCTCTGGCTCTCGAATATACTGAAAAAGCGATTGAAGCTCTGGAAACGGCATTGGGATATTATGGCACTGCCCGGGAAATTGGCCAGAGGTTAGGATATTCCACTCAAAAAGTAGATTGGTTTAAAAGCTTTAATTATGACGATTTTGCAAAAAGCAACAAGATGAATATGGAAATTGCCGCTAAAGTGAAAGGCTACCTGTCAAAATGCGATGTCCTGGGGATATATCAGCATAAAATGGACAACCTCAAGAGCATCCTTTTAACTTTGAATTCCATAAGAAATGAATTAAAGGACAATCAAAAGCCAAGCGCATCCATATTTTGGAAACTATATCAAGAGTATGCGGAGTCTTCTCTCTTTGGGAACTATTCTACCTTAATAGGAAAGACGATACTCGGCAATTGTGGAATGCAATAATTTTCAGCTGATACTAAAATGAAATCATTATTATTTGAGCTGAGAAATGTTATTAGTAAAAGATATACATTTCTTATGGTATTTTTTGCAGTTTTTGTTTCTATATACTACATTGCCTCTGGGTATATTGAATATAAATCGTATAAAAGTGAATTAAATAGCTTTCAACAACTTGAAAAAGTAAAAGAAGGTCTCCTGTCGAGTTATGAATCTTATGGAAGCCATGGATTTAGAGTCTTATTTTCCCCCAATCCAATTGATATTTTATATAATAGTAGCTCATTTCTGAACGTAACTGAGACGAATATTGATGTTACTGAGATTGTAAAAGTTGTTGAGTCCAAAAGAGGGAAATCTCAATTTGAGTTGAAGCAATTGTTGATTGGATTTCCCGATTTTTTACTTTTTTTGGGTAGCCTGACCATGTTTTTTGTTGGGCTTACGGCCTTCAAGACCTTCGGTAATTTGTCTTTGCATAAAAAAAAATATGCCTACTTACGAATCGCTAGTAATACTCTCGTAATGCCTTCTTTATTTATCCTTTTGGTTTTAGGTATGCTCGCAATACTAAAATTACTGGGAGCATCCCTTTCAACCACTGCCATGAGGGGATTTTATTTTTTTATTTTGTTTTACTTTCTTTTTTTGCTTTTTTTCTATTTCCTTGGTTTACTGATACTGCTTTTGACAATTAAAGATAGGAAGAAAGTATTTGCCTGGGGATTTATTGTTTGGGTCACATTTTACTTTTTTATCCCTTCAATGTGTTCCAAATTTATTGTCAACCAGGCTTATAAAATAAAATCGATTGAAACGTTGAATTTGATAAAATTGAATCGCCTATATGACTATGAAAAAATTGTTAAAGATTTCTTCTCAAGGCATGCTGACGAAACGTTTGAATTTAAATTGAAAAAGATTAAAGAGTTTGTTTGGGGATTCATGGAGAAGGAGTATGCTGAGAACAAGGCGGATGAGTTGGCGTATCTGGCGGAGGTGGAGAGGGTTATGGACTCTCATGGGCGGATGGCTCTGATTTTTCCGACCATTTATTCCAATTATTTGATGCGGGAGTTGTCCAGCCGGAGCTATTATAACTATAAGAAGTATTTGAGGTACGTCCTCGACCTGCGTGAGCAATTCATGAAATATTATCTCACGAAAAGATATAGCCCGAATAGCGGGAAAGTCGTTCCGTTTATCAAGGGCGACGAGAACATCTTCCGGGCGGAGAGCCGGTTGCCCGACAATTTCTGGAGAGGTGTCGGCGTGTTGGGAGCCTATTGCCTGGCCTTGATGATCATTTGTTTTTTTGTCTTGCGGTCGAGGTTGAAAAATCCCATCAAGAAAAAAGACAGATTGGATTTTATTTATCGAAACCTGGTTCCTGAACAAGCGCCGTATTTTGTCTATTGCCAGAGCGAAAAAATTCAGGAAGACCTTTTCGAGGAGATTATCGAAGAGCCGGATGTGGTCGGCATGGACCACCTCGAAGCCGCGGATATCGATCCGGAACTTCCGGCCCGTTATATTCTGCCTTATCTGTATCATATCCGGGAACTTTCCGCGGAACAAATCGAACGGGCCGAGACAATCATGCCACGCCTGGGGGTGCGGGATTTGAAATATTTCAAGCACCGGCGCCCGGAGGAAATTTCCGATGACGATTTCAAGCGGATCTATGCGGCCATTATTTTCGCCGAAGCGTGGGACAAAAACGTTCTGGTCATCAACAATTATCTGCATAGAATGAGTCACGCCTTTGAAGTGGAATTTCAGGAGGTGCTGTGGGATCTGCGGGATTTGAATAAATGGGTGATCTATTTAAGCGCCACCATGCATATCGCGATGTCCGCCACCAAACACAATATCGAGGTGGCGGCGAGTAAAGAGTTAAATGTCGCTCATATCGAATACAGGCAAATGAGCTTTCGATAGATCTATCGTGGGGAATTCCTGTCTGGCGTGGATTCGCACGTCGGTTTGATCCGGGTGTAGAAATCCTGCATCAATTGTAGCGCCACGTCCGGGAAATTTCGTAGATAATACAGAAACCATTTGACGGCCTCCAGGTCGTCAAAATGCTTTTCTTCGCAGCGACTCCTGGTATATGGCGCTGATACGAGTTTGGCGCATTTACCTAAGTGATAGTTTTCTTCAGGCGCGTCTGAATCCAGACACAAACCGAAATTATCTTTGCCATCATCCGCCGACGACACTCTTTTGATGGATCCCAACGCATGGCTATCGGAAAACATGGTGTACCGCACCTCGTACTCTTGAAGTTTTCCTTTTACCTTAACTTTACTTCGCAGAGTTTTCATCTCGTCGGGATTGACATTGGCCAAACCCACCAGTTGAACGATTTTATCCGGGATAATTTCCTTGATATCGATTTGGGGAGGCGGATCCGGTTCCAGGACACTAACACGCCAATGTTTGGATCCCACCCGTTTCAACTGGAAATGATAGGCGGGAAGAACCTTTTCCATGTTGGCGGTGCATAGTAACATATGACCATAGGCCGTCTTTTTGAACTCGGATTTCAAACTATTGTATTGGGCGACGATATGGGGGAACTCGTTTTTCAAGCGAAGC
>JAHELQ010000590.1 GCA_024644125.1 Candidatus Aminicenantota bacterium
AACACCCCCACCGGAACCTGCACTTTTGAGCAATCGATGTTGGCGTGCTCAAACGCTTGAAACGCGCATTCATGCAGCGCCCGCAATTGCGGATCCATCATGGCCGCCTCCCGGGGCGTGTAATTGAAGAACGGAGCGTCGAAACAATCGCAATCATCCAGAACACCTTTGATCCTGACATAATTGGGATTGTTCAGAAGCTCCGGTTGCACCCCTGCGTCTACCAATTCTTCGTCGGAAAACACAGACAACGAATCCACGCCGTTTTTTAAATTATCCCAGAAGACCTCGATATCACGCGCTCCGGGGAACCGTCCCGCCATGCCTATAACCGCTATCTCGTTTCCGTTCGCCTGTCTATCTTCATAATCGCCGGCCATCATCCCCTCCTAATCCGCCGTCTTTCCTTCAGACGGTCTTTCCCTTTCTTCGCTAATTCCGCCGCCGTATCCATACCTTCCGGCAACGCCTCATCGCGCCCTTCCGCCAGCAAAAATTCCGACAGCGAACGAATGGTCGGATGATTGAACAACTTGACTACGGGAACGTCCCTGTTCAAGTCGCTCTTCAAACGGTTTCCCACCTGGATCATATCCAACGACGTGGCTCCCAACTCAAAAAAATTATCCTGAACGCCGATGCGCTCCAATCCCAGAAATTCTCTGAAAATCGCCGCTAGCGTCTCTTCCAGCCCGCTTCCCGGCGGTTCGAACGCGGTGGCGAGATTCGGTCGCGAATGATTCGTCGGCTGATGTTTTTTTGCGTGAGTTGATCGAATGCCATGATCGACCCGCGCTACGAGAGTGTCAAAAGGATTGGGTGTAACGATAATGTGCGACATTCGGCGGGCAGCATTGGTTCTTCCCAGCCGCAACACTTTCAGCAGAGCTTCCAGTCCCTGTTGGTGAGTCAATCCCTGCCTCCGGCGCTCATCCTCCGGCATTTGTTGGCGGGCAATCACAATCTTCCCCCGATGGCGGGAACCCGCCATAAAGCGAAACGCGCTTCCAGCGTCTTGCCGTTGAAATACCCGAACCGGCGTCGGCGCGAAATCTCCTTCTTCGATATGTCGCGCAATCCGGCGCAAAACCTCCCCAAGACCAGGTATCCCGGTCGAAACTTGAAGAGCCGTAAACGAAACGCCGCGCTGAAACGTCCGCATCCCCAGCGGCCGGTTCTCCAGAATATCCCGAAGCCCGATCTCCACAAACCGGCCGTAAGGCGCCAATACCGAGAGTCCCAGCTCAATATACTCCCCGGAAAGCGAATTGAGAATCACATCCACACCTCCGCCGCCGGTCAGTTCCGCCACCTCCCGCGCAAACGCCGGAGATCGCGAATCCATCACATGCTCGATGCCGATGGAGCGAAGATATTCCCGTTTCTCTTCATTGCCGGCTGTGGCGAAGATCTCGGCCTTCATATACCGGCCGATCGCCACTGCTGCCATCCCCACTCCACCGGAGGCAGAATGGATGAGCGCCCGCTCACCTTTATCGAGCCTGCCATATTCAATCAAACCATAATACGCGGTCAAAAACGCCAGTGGAATGCCGGCCGCTTCATAAAATCCCACATTCAACGGTTTGTGCGCAGCCTGCCGCGCAGGAAGGCATCGATACCTTCCGAACAATGAATCGCCGTAACAAATCACGGCGTCGCCGGCCTTGAATTCCGTCACCCCCGGCCCGACCTCCGATACAATGCCGGAACACTCCAATCCGAATGAAACACTATCATCGTCAGGCGCAGGAAGTACTCCTAGAGCCAGCAACACTTCTTTGTAATTCAGGCCTGTGGCGACTATTTCCACTTCGATTTCACCCTCCGCGGGGGTGCGCCGCGGCGTATCGCGGTATTCGAGCGAATTCAGATCGCCCGGCATGCCGATGAATAGTTCTTCGTTTGCCCGCCGCACATCAGAAGCCGGCATCGCCCTCTTCATGACGAAGCCCTCGATGGTTGCGATCCGCTCTCCTTGCGCCGTCGCCACAACAATGTCTAGCGACAGAGACTCCGCTCGTCCCCCATCGAAGCTCCATTCGGCGATCGCTATCGCCTCCGCCGGCAATGGCCTGTGGATTGTTATCTTCCGGTAATAAAAAGGCAACAGATCATCGAGAGGTTCATCCATACATTGGCAGGCAAACATCGTCGCCGAATCCAGCATCGCCGGATGAAGGCGATACACGTCCAGATCCCCGGCGAATTGCGGGGGCAACCGCAACACCGCCGCCGCCCGGCGATCGCCCAAATAGGTGCGCGAAAAAGTATTCCACCTGTCCCCATAGCGGATCCCCCCCTCTTGCCTGCGACAGACAGGGCCCATCCCCCGCATCATCTCATCGAGACGCACAGCGTCATCCTCTTCATCGTCGTTCCAGCAACACATCCCGGAAGCGTGCACCACCGCATCCATATCCGCCGATGGCAAGCTGCGTATCGTAAATCGAAAGCCACCGCTCTCCGGTTGCAGGCACGTTTGAAGCACAACCTCTTCGCCCTTTGCCACCAGCAACGGCGATTGAAAATACACCTCGCGAAGGGATGGTAATCGCTGTCGATCCGCCTGGAGCATCGCCGCAGCCACTGCCAATTCAAGGTACGCGGTCCCCGGCAAAAGGCGCGACTCGCCGAGCCGATGCTCCGCCAGAAGCCAACAATCATCCGCGTGAAGACGGGACTCCAGGATCTCCAATCCCGCCTGTGGCCTGCGTCCAAAAAAAAGAGGATGCTCCACCGGCTCGCTGCCAAAGTCCTGCGACACCGCCATCCCCCGCTCAGCCCACGCGTCCCAATTGACGCTCATATAAAATGGACCGTTCACCGCGCCATGGTTACGATATTGACAATAAGCATCCATGAAGGCGTTGGCCGAAGCGTAACACACCTGCCCCGGCGCCGGCGCAATGGCGTTGATGGAAGAAAACGCCGCCACAAAATCCAGCCCTTCTGGATCCACCAATTGATCGAGAACCATAAGTCCCAAAACTTTCGGCGCCATCACCCGCCGGGCCCACGCCTCAGTCACCAGAGGCGTCAAGCGCCCGTCCGCCATGCCTGCGCAATGAAAGATCCCGTGAATGGAGCCGAATCTCGTTGCCGCGGCATCGAGCGCCGCCCGCGTTACGTCTGGATTCGCCACATCTGCCGCGACGCACAGCAGGCGGTCATCGAAGACTTCCATATCTATGAGAAATTGAATGCGCCGTTTTTTTTCCGGGGACGTTCCGGGGGATTGGAGCAATCGCCGCCACGAGTCCCTTTCGGGCGCGAGAGTAGTATTGAGCGACACGACGCGGGCATCCCAATGGTCGAGTAGATACTCTGTCACAGTCCGTCCCAACGCGCCGAGGCCGCCAGTCACCAGATAGACCCCTCCACGTTTGAGGGGCAATGGTTGCCGGCAGGCGTCAGGCTCGATCTGACGGTAACATGGGACAAACCGCCG
>JAHELQ010000104.1 GCA_024644125.1 Candidatus Aminicenantota bacterium
GGATAATATGCAATCGGGCAAAAGAATGAATCCTGGTATTATATTTCATTCCTGTAGTTACACCTAAAGTATTATTTTGGCGGAAGCGCAAGATTATTGAAGGCTCACGTTATTTGCATCTTTATATCGCAACCTTTTTTTACCGGTAAAAGTTTGTTTCTCAACGGTAGATATTATCCAATGCAGGTTTTTATAGCTTGAATATTTTGTGTAGCGTCTGTACAATAGAGACAGGAGTTGATACTATTCAACTGGAGGTATATGATGTTGAGTGAGAACTTTGTCCGCATGCTTGAAAAAAGCATTAAAGACCACTGGCTGTTGCCGGTTTTCTCCGATTATAATGGCGAACCGATTACTTACAGCCAACTGGCAGGAATGATTGCCCGTTTGCATGCCGTGTTCACGGAGAGTGATGTAAAGAAGGGCGATAAAATAGCCTTGTTGGGGAAAAATTCCACCAGTTGGGGGGTGGCGTTTCTTTCCGTTGTATCTTACGGCGCGGTGATAGTTCCAATATTACCGGATTTTCCCGCCGGAGATGTGCATCATATTGTCGAGCATTCCGATGCTAAATTCCTATTTGTTTCCGAAGCGATTTTCGAAACATTGGATCCTGATCAAATGAACCGTCTGGACGCGATTTTTTCCCTCGATGGATTTTCTGTTTTATTGCACCGGAAGAAAGGGATTCTAAAGGCGGTGGAAAATTTGGAGAAAAATATTGAGGCCGCCGAGAATCCCGGTACTTTTTTTCTTCCCCACGTGACCAACGATGAAATGTTCTCCATTAATTACACATCCGGTACCAGCGGTTTCTCCAAGGGAGTCATGTTGACCCACAATAGTTTGATGGCAAATGTCGATTTTGCGAAGAAGGCCATTCCTTTGAAAAGGGAAGACAGGATCGTTTCGTTTCTACCGTTGGCTCATGCCTATGGCTGCGCTTTCGAGTTTTTGTTCCCGGTCGCTATGGGATGTCACATAACATTTCTGGGGAAAATCCCATCCCCACGGGTCATTTTAGACGCGTTCAAGCAGGTGAAACCGGCTCTTATTCTTGCCGTTCCCCTGATTATAGAAAAAATTTACAAAAAGCAAATTAAACCGATGTTGAGTAAAGGTTTGGTGAAAGTGTTGACCAAAGTGCCGGCCGTGGGGGGCGCAATTTATGGCAAAGTGGCCAAAAAACTGGTCGAAGCGTTCGGTGGAAATTTTTATCAAATCGTTATCGGCGGAGCCGCCTTAAACAGCGAAGTGGAAGCGTTTTTGAAAAAAATCAAATTCCCCTTCACTATTGGCTATGGTATGACCGAGTGTGGCCCGTTGATTAGTTATGATGACTGGAAAACCACGAAATTGAATTCTGTCGGCAAACCCATCACCTGCATCGAGGTAAAAATCGATTCTTCAGATCCGGAATCCCAGATCGGCGAGATTCTGGTAAAAGGCGAAAATGTCATGACTGGCTATTATAAAAATGAAGAGGCCACAAAAAATACGATCGATTCCGACGGTTGGCTCCACACCGGGGATCTTGGATTGAAGGATAAGGACGGCTATGTTTTCATAGTTGGGCGCTGTAAGGACATGATTTTAGGCGCATCGGGCCAAAATATTTATCCGGAGGGAATCGAAGCGCAAATCAACAATTTGCCGTACGTTCAGGAGTCGTTGGTCATTGAAAAAGAGAGAAAACTGGTGGCGTTGATCTACCCGGATTTTGAAAAAGTGTACGCAGATGATATCGATGAAAAAAAGCTGGCGGAGATAATGGATCATAATCGCGAATCCGTAAACCGAAATTTGCCCGTTTTTGGCAAAATAGCGAAATTTGAAATTTATCCGGAAGAGTTCGAGAAAACTCCGACCAAGAAAATTAAACGGTTTTTGTATACTATCCCGAGGTAGGATCGAATATTTGTTCTATCAATACCGATCTTTATTACCGGAGGAGGAATTTGTGTTTTGCTTTTTCTCCATGCGCTCAATGTAATCGGCGACTACTTTTGCGGGATCCAGGTAGAGGGATTCCGCATATTTTTTGATCATGGCCTTGATATAAATTTTTGGCGGGAGCGCGTTATAGCGTTCTTCTTCGATACCTTGCAAATGGTTGAGGGGGATGCCGGTATTGAAAGCAATTTCCTCCAGGCCGATTCCCAGAACTTCCCTGGTGAGCCGCAAAGCGTTTCCACTATAGCGTTCAAATTCAGGAATATTTAGATTTCGTACTCTTGTTTGAGTAGTGTCCTTTTTTTCTTTTTCTTTGCGTTCGAAGTGATCTTTGAGTTTGGTGAACGCTTCATTGATATGATTGAGAATTTCCCTTCGCTCGTTAGTATCGAATGATTCGGAAATGGATGCGAATAATGGCGACTCGGATGAATACAACTGCTTGAGGTGTTTGTATGAGTTCTTGATATCCTCTAAGCTGGCGCCGGGCTCCAACTCGAGAATTTCGAAATATTTATTTATCTCTTCTTTCTTCATTTTTAGATATATTGTAATGTATCAACTTTTAATTGTCTGTCCTCTAGAATGTTTTCCATCACCCGGATGATTTCTTTCTCGATGCGGGGAGAGACCTGGAATTTTTTGGACGGTTGAATAATACTGAGATTTTGCCAGAGTTTCTCGTCATTTTCTACATATCCGGCATACAATGAGGCAATGCCCAATTGCTTGCGGCACAAACTTTTGAGTGATATTCCCTGGAGATGCTCGTTGGAGTTTCTGAGTTTGTTAAGAATGATGTATAAATTAAATTTCTGGATTTCTTGCTTGATTAAACCGTCTGGATCATGGTTTTTGAAGATGTATTCTGACAATTCGGCAACATTTTTTAGATTGTGGCTTTCTCGTTTAGTCCAGATTTTTTTTATCGTGTTTTTTTGCATGGCGGAATTCATCAGGCTTTGCATTTTTCTGAAATAAGCGGTTTTAATAAATTGAAAAAGATTGTCGAGCGCGGTAATGTCAGGTATGGTCACAACGATTCCTTTGTCTGCCGCCAGGAAAGTGTCAATGGTATCGGCGTCGGATCCGGCGGCTAAATCCAGTAAAACATAGTCCGCATCCAGTTGTTTGATTTGCCTGAGGAATTTTTGTTTTTGGGCGTAACTGATTTTGACGGCATTGATGTCGTATTGATCGCCGCGTATGAGGTACAGATTTGAAATAGAAGTAGGACTAATCAATTCATTGAGATTCTTTTTTTCGGCAAAAAATCCTTTCAGGGTTGTCGATGCCCTACCGGTAGAATTGAAATACGAATGAAGATTCGCGCCTCCGTAGTCGGCATCGACCATGATAACCCGATTTCCCTTGAGAGAAAGAGATACGGCCAATTGGCTGGTCAACAATGTTTTCCCGGTCCCTCCTTTTCCGCCTCCGATTGCCCACACTTCACAATATTTTTGTTTTTGCCCGATCATGATTCCTTATAGATCCGCTTAACGTTAGTTTTCTAAGCAAAAAAATATTATAACACTTTTAGGAAAAATATTACACGTTTTTTTTATATTGTTACATCTTTTTAAGCCGTGCAACAAAAGTGTGACAATGTTATCTCGGTATCAGCTCCGTTAAATAGATTTATTATTTATCCTGGACCGGTTTTTCTTTTCCTATAATATCCGCTTCGACTTTTAAGATAGTCAGATATTGCCGGTAGGCGTTTGTTCTAATTTTAATAAAAGATGAGAAATTCCCGACGTCCATTGCGTTCAGGTGGACGGTCACTTCTGTTTCTTCCTGGGGTAGGATGAGTTTTTTATCGAACTCGACCGTTACCTCGGGGCCGTGTGTCACTTCGATGATTCTCAAGTCAATTGTACCGGAGTTTTTTATTTTAAATGTCTTTGTGTATTTTTTGTTCAGTTTTATCTCTTCGAAACTGATTTTGTCGGGGGAGAGTTCCGCCTGGGCAAAGTCTTTCAGATTGACGTTTCCAGAGATTTTCAATACGGTATAAATATTGTCTTTGTCATTGGTGGTTACTGTGACTGTCTTTGTAATTTTCCCTCTATAACCTTTGGAGAAAAATTTAACCGGGATTTCACCTTTCTCTCCGGGTTTGTACTCTTTCTTGTCAACTTTGGCGACTGTACAACCACAGGTGCTGCGGATATTCTTGATAACCAATACATCGTCACCGGTGTTTTCGAATTCGAATGTGATGTCAACGGATTTTCCTGCGTCCACTTCACCGAAGTCGATGGTAGTTTCCTTAAATTTCATGACCGGACTTCCCGCACTCAAAACAATGGTCAGTGAAAAAAGGGCGATAATGAATGTTGAAATTGATAGTTTTTTCATTTTTCCTCCAGTTCTTTTATTTTTTTTTCGAGCTCTTTGATCCTGTCTATATATTTGTCGATGTTACGAATGATCACCTGGGATTTCCTCCAGCTTCGAATGTCCTGGTGCGGATAGCCGGATATGATGGTATTCGTTGTGGATATGCTTCCGGTTACGCCGGATCTGGCCGCGATCATCACTCCGTCGGCGATGGCTATGTGATCTGCGAGGCCTACCTGGCCTCCCATAATAACATTTTGTCCAATTTCTGTAGAGCCAGAAATTCCGGTTTGGGCCGATAGAGCGGAAAATTTCCCTATCTTCACATTGTGGCCGATTTGTACCAGGTTATCCAGTTTTACATAGTCTTCCAGCACGGTCTCTTCAATGGTGGCTCTGTCAATGCATGTGTTGGCGCCAATTTCGCAATCGTTGCCAATGATAACGTTGCCTTTTTGCGGGATTTTTACCGGTGTTCCGGTTGAAGTGCGGGTAAATCCAAAGCCATCGGCGCCGATAACCGCTCCCGGCTGAATGATTACGTTGTTTCCGATGATCACCCCCTCTCTTATCACCACGTTGCTGTATATCAAGCAATTCTTTCCGATTTTGACACCTGGATAGACCGTCACATTGGCATGAATTTCCGTTTGTTCTCCCACCTCGGCATGAGCGCCGATGGATGAGAATTGGCCGATACAAACTCCTTTTCCAACAGTTGCGGTATCGTCAATGCAGGCCTTGGGAGAGATTCCGTCGATAAAACGTTCCGTTGGATTAAAATGTTCCAATAGTGTCGCGAAGGCGAGGTAGGGCTCATCGACGTAAATCAGGTTGTCGAATTTTGTTTCGCTTCCTTTTGGAACAATTAGGGCACTTGCCTGGAGCTCCCCCGTATCGATGAATTTTTTTGTGGAAAAAGTGATTTGGGATTTTTCCGCTTTTGCGATGGAATTGATGCCGGTAATCCGGCAGTTCGGATCGCCCTTGAGTTCCCCATTAATCATTTTGCTGATTTGCAATAAATTTTGCATGTTTTTCCCTATCGAGAATATACGTGAGCTTTGCTCCGTAAAGCATGATCGCCATGGAAATTTCCATCCAGAAACCGAAGAGGATGACGGCGATGATGGGGCCTTTTATTTTTCCGATGACAGATAAGTTGACCAGGTAGTAGGCGTACCCACGTTTGATCAGTTCCCACAATACCGTGGAAATTAGAGCGGCTATCACTGCGCCCCTGGCATATATTTTCCGCTCCGGGATCCATTTGTACAATACGAAGAAAAAAAGCAGGGTTATTAAAACCGGGATGAAATACAATATCATAAATTCGTTTAAAAACTCGATAAAGTTCGGATTGATATGACTGGCCAGAAAAACGTTTTCTTCGAAGAGCCTTGTAAAAAAATGAATGAATGCCGTAGCGAGTGAATTGAGGATTACCAGGGTGCCGAATATAAAAAGAAGTCCAAACTCGCTGATTCTCCTGATCAGGAAGCCTTTCTCGGCTTTATGCTCTTCCAGATGAGTATCGCACATTTCATTGATGTATTGCACGATTTTTTTAATAATTAAGAACCCGAAAAAGAAGAATATGAAAACTCCAATGATACCAATTTCCTGGAGCATTAGTGAAATTTCCTTGGCTTTGGCGAAAATTCCCGGGGAAATTTTGGTGAAAAAATCCTGCGAGAATGGGGGCATGCTTTTGAGAACATTGTCTGAACTTCCCAAAATTTTTGTAAAAATAAACGTTGCGAACGTTAATAAGAAAAGGGTGGAACTAATTGAATAGTAGGCCAATACGCTGGCTTTATCTATACCGTCATTTTTAAGGAATTCTTTGAGCGCCTTCCATATGTTTTTTCTAATATTGAAATCCTTCAGTTTCATGAATCGATGTGTTCACTATACTATAATGGATGGTGCGCCCCTTTGGGGCGCACCATCAAACATTTATACTTAATACGTATAGTTACCCCACTTTACAAAGAAAATAATCAGGTCGATCAGAAGCACGTAGATTACCAGGGACTCGATCAAGGCAAGGCCGATGATGACAACCGTTCTGATTGAATCCGCGGCCGCCGGATTGCGCCCGATGTTGTCGGATGCAACCCGGATCGCTTTGGACTGGGCAAATGCGCCAAAAATGGCTGCCGCCGCCAATGCCACTGCTCCCACGATGATGGACCACAAAAATAGGGGAGTTGCATCTTCAACGTTTTTCTTGACCGGAACCGCATCTTGTGCAGATACAGTCAAAGTGAAAAGTAGAAAAACAAAAATAATTATCATTAATTTTTTGTTCATTTATATATTTTCCTCCTTAAATTAATGTTCTTCCGACACTGCACCGGACAGATACACCAGTGACAGCATGACGAATATGAATGCTTGTAGGAAGGAGGTGAAGATCGCGAACGCCATCATCGGCAATGGAGCGATGAATGGGATAAGAGAGGCGATGATGATGATGACATAATCTTCACCGAAAATATTTCCAAAAAGCCTGAATGATAGGGATAGGGGGCGGGAGAAATGGGAAATGATCTCAATGGGGAAAAACAGTATTGCCAACCACCAGGCAGGCCCCATAAAGGTTTTGAGATATCCCAAAAAACCATGTTTTTTGACACCCTGGTAGTGGTAATAAAAGAAAATAAATACAGCGCAACCGACAGTGGTATTGAGATTTGCTGTGGGGGAGCCCATTTCCGGTAAAAGCCCCAATAAATTCGATACCGCAATGAATATTCCTAATGTCGCCACAGCCGGCATGAATTTTCGCCCCTCTTCACCGACAAAGTCGTCGATAAGGGATTGGAATACTTTGTATATACCCTCCAGAACAAGTTGCATTTTTCCGGGTTTCTTTACCAGATCATTTTCCGAGTGCTCCCGGATCATTTTTTTGACAACCAGCCGGAAGAATACGACTATCAATAGGGTAGCAAAGAACGACATGATAACATGACTGGGGATTTCCCCTATATGTATGCCGAATAACGAAAACAGCCATTTGAAAAAACCATTGATGAGTTCGACAGTTCCCAATTTATGTTCCATTTCTGAAACTCCTGTAGATTTGATATAAACCTTCGATCATTGTGGAAATCACGATGGCCGATAGTCCGATTATATAGAACAAGACGGCCGTTTCTGATATTTTAGAAACAGCGTAAAAAATTGCGGCGATAAGGGTTAGCTTTGCGAACATGAAGGCGAAGAGCGATGCTTTTCCTTCTCCTTTATCAAAGTATTTATCAATCAATTTTGCCATTATCAAAAATCCGCTAATTGAAATTGCAGAAGCTAGAAGAGTGATTATACTATAAATGATGTTTTTTGTAAAAGCGAAGACCAATCCAGCTATGATCGCCTGGGAAACATAGGTGTTTTTCTTGATCCGGCCGATTGTACCTGTGTTAGAGTTTGTCTTTTTTTCCATGTCTCCTGGAGATTTTAAATAGATTTATAAATGCCGCGGCGATTCCGTAAAGTGTCATTATAATCATTAAATAAGGCGATGTGTTGAATGCCTTGTCCAATAAATAGCCGATAAAAAATCCCACTGCGATTGACGCGGGGAACATGATGCCCACGGTAGTATACTCCGCCCAGGATTTTTTATCATGCTTGTTTGAATCGTTCATATTTGTGTGAATTTGCGCAACGGGTTAAAATTCATCATCTTCTTCGTCCCTGATGTTGTAGCCGTCGTAGTCGTCACCGGAATTTTCGTCGTCGAAATTCGAATCTTCACTATAATAATCCAGGGAATCGAAATCCTCTTCCCCTAATTCGTTCTTGCGCATTCCTATATATTTAAAAAATTCTTCCTCATCCTCGAAGTGACGGATATAATTGGAATCAAGCTCACTATAAAATAATTCGAGGTGATCTTCTTCAATATTGCAAAATACTGACATCTGTTCATCGGTGTCGAGGTCGCCGATAATTTCTACTACTTTTGAGGCGGCCTGCTTTATAGCATCCAGTGTTTTCCAAGAAATAACTTCAAGTTGCTCCATTACTTCACTCCTTTAAATTTACACTAATGTTCTATTTATATGATTAGTCATATATTTGTCAAGCTTTTTTTGAATTTTTTTATATAAGCCCCCGTATATCCGGCAAAAGTAAGCTGCCCGCCATCTTCTCCCCCGCCGGGGCCGAGCTCGATTACATAATCGGCATGGGTGATGAGGTTCACGTTGTGCTCAGCCGCGACGATCGTGTTCCCCCAGCCGATCAATCCGTCAAACAGGGACTTTACCATTTCGAGATCGTAATCATGCAGTCCGAACGACGGCTCGTCGATCAAGAAAAGGGAGTTTTTATAATTTGTATACAAGTATTTTACCAGTTTCAATCGTTGCAATTCCCCTGCGGATATCGAATGGAGCTTCTGCCCAAGGGTTAGATAGCCAAGCCCGTTTGCAAACAAATTGGACAGCGCTGGTTGTATCTTTCGCGATTCCCCATCGATTACCGTGAGACATTCTGAAACCGTGAGAGACAGGAACTCGGCGATGTTGAGGTTTTTGTATTTCACCTTCAATATTTCCGGTAGCAGTCCTGTGCCCGAGCAATCGAAGCAAGTGATCTTCACAGATGGCAAAAATTGCATTTCTATTTCCTGGAAACCGTTTCCCTTGCATACTGCGCAGCGCCCCCTGGCAGAGTTTGGCGAGAAATGACCGGATGTGTAGCCGAGCCGCTTGCTTTCGCTCAAAGAGGCATAGAATTCTCTTATGTCGGAATAGAAATCGAAAAAACCTGCGACGATGGAGTTTGAACGCAACCGTTCGAGTCCGGGATCTATGAAAACGACATGTTCAATCGTATTGTCTTTCCGGGCGGCGGGATATATTTCATGCTGAAGGAGTGTTGTCTTCCCGGCGCCGCTGACTCCTGCCAGTACTGTAAATGCATTCAATGGGATCTTGAATTCAAAATGTTTGAGATTGTGATTCGTGGTTTCAGGAAAGGTGAGCCAGCCGGAGATTTTATGATCGGTACGAATGGGAGATGGCGACATGCTAAAATAGTTTTGGGTGATGGTGGCATTTTCTTTCGCCGGTGAGGCGAAAAATTGTTCGGCGCTTCCGCAAAACACTTTTTTTCCGCCATTTTTGCCTGACATAGGACCCAGTTCGACGATGTAGTCTGCGTAGCGCACGATGTCGCGGTTATGTTCCACGATGACGATGGTATTGTGGTTTTCCTTTAATCGTAGCAGGAAACGGTTTAGCTTTTGGTAATCGTAGGGGTGCAGGTCACATGAGGGCTGATCGAGTATTAACAGTGAATCGGATAACGTGGAGCCCAGGATGAATGCCAGGTTGATGCGTTGGTATTCTCCTTTCGATAAGGTGAAGGTCGGGCGGTTTAATTGGATGTAGGGAATTCCACTCTCCACCAGATAATTCAACCGAGCCCTGATATCGTAGATCACATCCTCCGAGACTTGCCTGGAGTATTTCGCCGGCTCCAGGGCGGCGAAATACCTTTCGGCCTCTCCGATTGTAAAAGCGAGGAGTTCGGGCAGGTTTTTCCCTTCGATTCTGAAGGAGCGGGCGATTGGGTTCATCCGGCTACCGCCGCATGTTTGGCATGTCTCGAAAACAGTGTAACGGCTGATAAACACCCGCGCCTGCACCATGTAGCGTTTTGTTTGTAACCAATCAAAAAAACCTTTGATCCCTTCGAAATGTATGTCCCCATTCAACAAAAATTCTATATCATTGTCTTCAAGTTCACCCACCGGTCTAGTGATATCGATTCCTCGTTCCAGAGCTTTTGAAATAACCAATCGCCGGAAATCCTCGTTGGTTCGCGTACGGAACGGGCGCATCGCGCCATCGGAGAGGGACAAGTCGCTGTCGAAGACAAGGGCCTTGTCCAATTTCTGGATATCTCCAAATCCTTTGCAAGCGGGGCAAGCCCCCTTTGGGCTGTTGAAGGAGAAAAGATTTTCATCCGGGAGTGGGTAATCTATGCCGCATGAAGGGCAATGCAACCTGGTGGGGAATTCAATTTTTTTGCCGGCATGGAAAATTGAAGCCGAATCTCCACCGAAAGCCAATGATTTATCCAGGGCTTCAAAGATTCTGCTTTTTTCGCTTTCGGTCACTTTCACACGGTCGATCGAGATATCGATGGTTTTATCTTTAATTTGGGAGTCCACCCTCAGTCTCTCACCGTTCCGTGGATCGATATAATAGTAATATCCTCGATTTACCAAAAACGGCACGTCGCCATTATATGGGAAACAGATATCGATGAGTTCTCCCTCGTATTCGGATAGAATCCTGGTTAGAATTTCGTCGATTGTATATGTATATATACCTTTATTGCATGTCGGGCAGGTGAATGTGGAGATTCTCGAATACAAAATTCTGAGATAATCGTAGATGTCGAGAGCGGTGGCTACGATAGACCGGGGATTTTTGGACGGTTTTTTATGTTTGAACGCAATCGCCGGAGGTAATCCTTCAATTGAATCAACCGCCGGTTTTTCCATTTTGTCCAGGAATTGTCTGATATACGGCGAAATGGATTCGATATACCTTGTATATCCCTCTGCGTACAGAGTGTTGAAAGCGAGTGAGCTTTTGCCGGCGCCGCTAACTCCGACGATGGCTGTGATCTTACCTTTTGGGATGGCCAGGCTTACATTTTTTAGATTATTCGTCCGGGCACCCTTAATGTCGATAAATTGATTCACTAAACTCACCAGGTCACTTTCTTGTTGTAGTCTGTCCGCAGTTCTTTCCGGCGGTTTCAAAACGCAGAAAGTCTCAAGCTACCATTATTTTTATAAAAATTCAAGGGGAACAACGAGAATCTAAAAATAATCCTTCCCGGGAGGGAGATGGCAACCCCAGTTCGTCACCCCACTGAGTCCATCCCTCTTTGGGAAATCTGGCAAACATTTCAAGATAAGGGCCGGGACTGCAATTTTCGATGATTTCGTAGAGCTCATCCGGCTTTTTTGAATGTTTTTGTTTTCTTGAGCCAATCACGTTTACCTGGCGTCTTCCTGGGTCGAGGGTACGCATTTTCCCCTTGATTCCGAACAGAACCAGTTCTGTGACGTTGCGAAAATAGAATCCCACTCCACGTCCGTCCGGTCCACCGTCTTTACGGATTTTGTACCAGACGATGTTGGTTTTATATGTGAATCCCCATTCTTTCATGACTGTAAGTCCTTCCGCCAGCAGCGCGTTCGGAACCCATAGATACAAATGCGCCCGGTCTCCGGCAACTCTGGGGACAGGCAACGCGATGATATCTTCCAGCTTCATGGTATGGTAACGTTTCAAGCGTTTGTGCTCAGGAGCCACTTTCCCGGTCCGGTTTGAAAACCTCCAGGGTGGATCTGCGAGGATCGTCGAGAAATTCCTTTTGACAATGGAGCTGAATTCCCAAAATCCCATATTTAAGTGAGAGCCGTTCAGTTAACCACCTCATGGTTGCGTATAATAGATAATTGACGTTGAATTATTTAATAATTGCATATTTTATCTTTGTTGAGGAGTTTTTTCAAGGATAAATGTGATTTTAACGATCAAGTAAAGGATTTTGTGATGGTCCGTTTGAAGTGATGCCGGGGGGGAGTTGGCACTCCCCCCCGGAAATTCTATTTTCTCAAATTATAAAATGTCGCCATTCCTCTATAAATAGCGTCGTCGCCTAGCTCTTCTTCAATGCGTAAAAGCTGGTTGTACTTGGCGATTCGTTCGCTCCGGGAGACCGAGCCGGTTTTGATTTGTCCGGTACAAAGGCCAACCGCGAGGTCTGCGATGAATGTATCCTCTGTTTCGCCGGAACGATGGGATACAACTGCCGTATATTTGTTCCGTTGAGCCATATTGATTGTCTCGATGGTTTCCGAGACCGTTCCGATCTGGTTCAATTTGATGAGAATCGAGTTGGCGACGCCATACTCGAGGCCTCGGCCAAAACGTTCGGGATTGGTGACGAACAGATCGTCTCCTACTAATTGGATTCGTTGTCCAAGTTTTTCGGTCATTATTTTCCAGCCATCCCAGTCGTCTTCATCTAGTCCGTCTTCGATGGATATGATTGGATAACGGTTCACGAGATCGACATAAAAATCGACCAGTTCCTCGGAATTCATTTCCCGTCTGTCCGATTTCCTGAACGTGTATTTACCGTTTTCGTAAAACTCTGACGCCGCGGCATCCATGGCGATATACACATCGTCGCCGGCTTTGTATCCGGCTTTTTCAATCGCTTCGACAATAACTTCCAGCGCTTCTTCATTGGATTTCAGGTTCGGGGCGAAACCACCTTCATCGCCGACAGCGGTGTTGTAATTTTTGCTTTTCAATACACTTTTCAAGGTATGGAACACTTCTGCGCTCACACGCAACGCCTCGGTGAAATTCGGAGAACTGACCGGCATGATCATGAATTCCTGGAGATCGACGCTATTATCCGCATGTGAACCGCCATTGATAATGTTCAGCATCGGCACTGGTAATTCGATTGCGCCGGGTCCGCCCAGGTACGCATACAACGGCAACCCAGTGTAGGCAGCCGCGGCCTTGGCTACCGCCATGGACACGCCGAGGATTGCATTGGCCCCCAATTCGCCTTTATTTTTCGAT
>JAHELQ010000591.1 GCA_024644125.1 Candidatus Aminicenantota bacterium
TTCCCGGAGTCTGTGCGCCATTTTAGTTATGTAATAGAATTTCCAAACTGAGAATATCAAAAAAACAAACCCCAAGAGATATGCCGCATAAGCCCATCCACTTCTCCAAATGGATGGTAGAATGGTGACTGGAATGGCCAGTTCATTACTCCAAAGGCCATCCCTATTGCTCCCTTTTACAATAAACGTATAATCGCCGGGAGGAATGTTAGTATAAGTTGCCCTCCGGTTGTTGGCATCGGTTGTTAGCCAATTTTGATCCCAACCTTCCAATTTATACTGATATTTGTGTTTAGATGGATTTGCATAATGTAAGGCCGCAAACTCAAATGCGAACATTCGTTCGTTCGGCGACAACATTAGCGAGTTATTTAAATTATTTCTTTTATATTTTTCATTGACGGATGGTTTATTGTTTATCCAGAGATTGGTTATGGACATTTTAGGTTTTATGTTTTCAATTATGATTTTTGCTGGATCGAAAATAATGACACCTTTTGCTCCTCCGAAGTAAAAAAGATTCTCACTCCCTTTAAAATAAGCTCCCCGGTCAAATTCGCGGTCCAGTAGTCCATCCTCCACATCAAAGTTTTTGAATTCAACTTTTTGTTCATTTTTTGAAAATCTAAACAAACCGCCATTGGTACTAAGCCAGAGATTTTTTTGGTTGTCTTCGAGAATTCCATATACAACGCCGTTGGTTAGCCCGTCCTTTTCATAAAAGATTTTAAACTGGCCATTTTGTTTGCCAATATTGTCTCTACTCAGGCAATTCAAGCCCCCTCCATCCGTACCAATCCACAAATTTTTCTTGTCCATGCTCTCATATATGCATAAAATACGATTGTGACTGATACTGAATTTATTGCCGGGATCATGGGTATAAGGAGTAAACTCGCTATTTTCTGGATTGAAACGAATCAAGCCGCCGCCAAAAGTCCCCAGCCAGACTTCGCCCTCACTGTCTTCTAAAATAGTTCGAATATCTGTTGCCACTATGGGAAAATGTTCAGGCATCTTATAAAATTCACTTTTTTCACTTATCGGATTAAATTTGCAAAAGCCGTTCCTGGTCCCAATCCACAAAAAACCTCCTCGAGAGAATTCGATGGCCTGGATATTGTTATTTTCCTTTTTCCTGGCTTCTTCCCCGAGTTTGATTCTTTGGAATCGATCTTTTTTGCTTAGATATTTGTTTAATCCCTCGCTTGTTCCGATCCAGATGTTTCCTTTGCCATCCTCCTCGATCACTCGGACATCATTGGAACATATTGTCTTTTTATCTTTCCGGTCACTGCTGTAATGGATATAGTTTTGCCCGGGAGTAATTTTCGTGATCCCTCCGTTATATGTCCCGATCCATATATTATGCTCCTTGTCTTCGAGGATCGACCACACCGTGCTTCCCTGGAGACTATTTTTTTCCCCGGGCACCTGTTTTATGGTTCTAAAATTTTTGGCCAGAAGCGCAAGCTTATTTATCCCCCCCCCATATGTCCCGATCCACACTACGCCCGAATGGTCTTTTAGTAGTGATTGTACGTCGTTGTTACTTATGCTGTCCGCATAGGAAGCGGAGAGGATTTTTTGGGTTGATTTTTTAGCAATATCATAGATGTTTAATCCCGATTGTGTGCCTATCCATAGGATGCCGGGTTCGACTTCGCATATTGACGTGATAAAATTTTCTCTTGGTTCGTTGCTTCCTTCTGAAATAGAGTCTAGATTCTTCCAAATATTTCCATTATAATATTTCAATCCCTCATTTGTCCCGATCCATTCTCGGGAAAAACCGTCAATAAAAATAGCGGTAATGTGAGCTGCGGGGAGTTCGCGTTTGAGCTTTAAATATTTATCCGATAAGACATTAGCTGGAAAAACGTTTTTAACTTGAGAAATTTCTTCCTGGGTATAAAGTCGGGATTTTTTTTTGTTCACATAGTGGATTCCTTTTTTTTCTGTTCCAACGATTATCATATCTTGAGAATATTCTACCAATGCAGTGATGGAGAGATCAGATAATTCGTCGAGTCGAGTAAACGTTCGTGTATTTGGATTACATTTATTCAACCCATTCTGCGTTCCGACCCAAACTGCTCCATCCCGATCCGGGAGAATTGACTGGATTTTATTGTTGCTTATACTATATTTATCATCCTTATTATGATAAAAGCGCTCGAATCGGTCAGCCCACGGGTTATAACGATTGAGTCCATTCTCTGTCCCAATCCAGATATATCCATTTTTATCCTCGTGAACAATTCTTATATTGTTGTCGGAAAGGGAATTTTCATCCTCGATGTTGCGCTTGAAAACTTTAAAATTGTATCCATCATACCGATTTAACCCTTCCTGTGTCCCAAACCATAAAAATCCTTGCCTATCCTGGATAATGGAAAACACTGAATTTTGAGACAATCCATCCTGGATGGAAAAATGTCTAAAATTGTAAGTTTGCGAATCTGGAAAAAGAAATGGTTTGAGTACTAATGTAAATAGAACAATTAATACAATGTTACTTTTTTTCATACCTATCGAACAGAATGTTACCCTCGATATATTAAATTGCATTAAAGCCTCTTAAATTTCCTTATTATTCGAATCACCCAATTCTTTTGATTTTTTTGCTGGAATACTTCAATCAATTTGTTTAACCTATCGATCTCTCGTTCGAGATATTCTACGTATTCTGCCTTTTCTTTTTTATAATCATATGCCTCTACAGCTCTTTTGATAATCAAACATATCTCATCTAAATCAAATGATTCTTTTGAAATAAAACTGAATATCTGGGCTTTTTCGATCGCTTTAATGATAGTTTGCTTGTCATCAAATGCAGTGAGAATAATTCGGGAGGTATTCAGCAGTAGTTTTTTTTCCTCCAAACATGTAAAAAAATCAATTCCTGATAAATAGCGCATTCTTTGATCACTGACGATTACAGAAATTTCACTTTTCACTGTAAGAGCTTTTATGCTGGTCAAAGCATCTGCTGCATCTGAGAAAGTCTTGACATTGTAACCTTCTTCATCTAACCTATTTTTTAGTTCCTTTAAGATGAACTGTTCATCGTCAATCAGTATAATGTTATACTTTTTTTGAGTTTTTTGGTTTTCATGAGAATTTTGTTTTTTATACATAAGAGCTTGCCTCCTTTCGATCAAAGTTAATAATAGGTAGTCGAATTAAAAATGTTGTTAGATTTGATTTGTTGTCTACCAAAATGTTTCCTCCATGTTTTTTGATTATATTTAGAGATATCCATAATCCCATTCCCGTTCCTTCGCCGGTAGGTTTTGTCGTGAAGAAGGGATCGAAAATTTTGTTTATGATATTTTCCGGGAGTGGGATACCGTCGTTGGCGATACTTACGAGTATTTGATCTCGTTCGGATCTTGTTAAAATCGTCAGTTTGCCTTTGTCTTTTATTCCGTATTTCTCCTGTT
>JAHELQ010000592.1 GCA_024644125.1 Candidatus Aminicenantota bacterium
AAATTCGCTTTCTCTTTAAAATCCTTCACAAAAACACCTCACAGTCAACTTTCACCTCAACAAGACCAACGACGACAAAACTCCCAAAAGCCCCATTATAAAGAAAAACCGTTTTTGTGTCTAGTTTGAATTGATCAAACTCTGAGTTATTTACATTCAGGGAGCTTTCCGGTGGTAATTCTTGATGGTCATAAATCTAAACGCCGCTCCTCCTGTAACATGCCACGCTTTTTAACATAATTTGACTTATTTTTGATAGATTGCAATCTTTAGAGGATTGTGGTAAAAGTAAATTGATATTCACACTATAAGCCAGTGGGAGACATAGTTGTGAGTATTTTAATGGGGTTGAGTCAAAATTCAAATTTTAATATGAAAAAAAGATCTGAAGGAAGCTACCCCTTCGTAGATTAATTTTTTTGGAGGTAAATATGAACCAAAATACCCGCGCATGTGTTGCGTATGTTGCTGGGAGAATCATTTCTGGAAAATCATCTTCGTCGATATTTGATTATTCACGGTCAAATTATATCACTATAAGCGGTAATGTGAATGATTCAAACGTAAATTTGTTTGATCATGAGAGAGGTTGCAATTTTGGTGGAACGAGGACTCATGGGAACTTGGATCTTTACGACTATGGTGGTGGCCACCATGTAAAATTGACAATTGAAGGAAATAGTTTTAAAGGCTATGACTATGGAGATTCACATCACTTTAGCGGAAACGTTAACGGAAATACAATATCATTTTATGACTACAAAGAATCAATTTATTTTAATTTTAGCATATGATTTACGATTTAAAGAAAAATCTAGGACAATTGAAAAGGATTTTCCTGAACAACCATACTCAGCGAATAGGCAGTTCTTAGCATGCTTCATGATCTAAAATCAGATATGAATGGCTATCAGGTCTATTCCCACGCCCAAATCGATAATCTGGTTGGCCTCTATTTGGATGGTGCGGAAAGAGAGACACTTGATTCCATTCTCGATGCCTTCGTCGCGGTGTACAAACACGACCTGGATGAAGACGCCTAGGTGGATTTCAAAGGTAAAGCCAAGGTCTTTGTGCGCACCCACAGCTTTCCGGCCTCTATTTTGCCCTATTCAAACGCCGACTGGGAAAAGCTTTCCATATTCCTGAACTTCCTGATTCCCAAGTTGCCGGCCCCCAAAGAGGAAGATCTCTCCAGAGGAATACTTGAAACTATCGATATGGACAGCTACCGGGCCGAAGTGCAAGCCGCCGTGAATATCTCCCTCACCGACGAAGATGCCGAACTGGGCCCCGTCACCACATCGGCGGAAGGCAAAAAAGCGGAACCGGAACTGGATCATTTGAGCAATATCATCAAAACCTTCAACGACCTGTTTGGGAACATCACCTGGAAAGACCGGGATAAAATCAGCAAAGTCATCGCCGAACAAATACCTGAAAAAGTCGCCCCCTATTCCGCTTATCAGAACGCCATGAAACATTCCTACAAACAAAATGCCCGCATCGAACACGACAAGGCGCTTGGCAGCGTCATGGTGGAGTTGCTGGCCGACCACACTGAGCTCTTCAAACAATTCAGCGACAATCCCTCCTTCAAAAAATAACTTGGCGACACCATCTTCGGCGTAACTTAACAGGCAACCAGACAACTGAATAGGAGCACAAGATAGTTGTCGGTGAACACCATATAAGCGGAAATCGTAAAAAGGCAATCGCCAAAGTTGGTCCAAGAGAATACACTTCCATGGCTACTCTATCTGCTCATGTACCTCGGTACTTACGAAAAAACTAACTAAGCTAGCGTTTACTAAGTTTTAGTAGTTGCTGGGCAAGTTTCATATTGCGTTGTGTGATTTCCCAATGGTATGGGAAATGTCTTCTTGTGAATACTTGAAAGGCATTCTCGAATGCTTTAACAGATATAATGGTCCCTTAAATTTAGACAACACCGTAAGGTGGTGTCTAAATTTAAGGGACCATTATAACCTGCGACAGCATCAAAGAACTGGCACGTCGCTACAACGCCATCCTTCGAGGATGGATTCAGTACTACGGTAAATTCTGGTATCGCAAGTTCGGATACCATCTGTGGACTCTCGTTCAATCGAGGCTCATCAAGTGGGTCAGCAACAAGTACCGGATCTCCCACCGCAAAGCTGAACATCGACTCCGCCTGTTGCAAGCGCAAGAACCCAGACTCTTTGCACATTGGTATCTACTACGTGCACCAACGAATGTGTGATCAAGAGCCGTATGACGGGAGACTGTCACGTACGGTTCCGTGAGCAGCTCGGGGGTGAAATTCCCCCTGGCTGACTCGACTTTCTTACCACGCAGATGGAGCCTCGACCAGCGCTTTTTTCTACAGCATCGTCGAGACGGGCCAAGGCCAACGGTTTGGAGCCGTTCAGCTATCTTCTCTATCTGTTTGAAAATCTCCCCTTTGCCGATTCGAGAAAAAAAATAAAAAATCTTTTGCCCATGTATGTCGATAGAACCAAAATCAAGACATTCGACGGGAAATCATAAAAGGCAATCGCCAAGAGCGTTTCGGTTATCTTACAATCCCCTGAAAACTCTATCTTGTCAGATACGTTGGGCGCTTCGATTGAAGATAAGTGTCCTTACCTTGAGTGTCCTTATACTTTTATAACAGACATTTTTATCAGCTAGTCGAAAGCGGCGATCAAGGTGTTTGGGGATTGAACATTGCGAAGATCTAAAATTATTAAGAAAGTCTTGACAAATGATTTGCATTGTATTATACTGGTAGTACAAAAGAGGGTAGGAGGAACTGATGATTGGTTTTAAGATTGACAATGCGTCGCCGGTTCCCGTGTATCAGCAGTTGAAACAGTCTATCATTCTTGACGTCATGGCTGGGAAACTGCAGCGGGGCGACACGTTACCCTCCATTCGCTCGTTGGCAAAAATTTTGAAACTCAATCCCAATACTGTAGCAAAAGTGTATTACAATTTGGAAAAGGAAGGCTTTGTCGAAGGCAAGCGGGGGAGCGGCTACCGGGTGAAAGAACTAAAGGGAAAGCTTGACAAGCTAAAGATATCCATCATTGAAGAAGAGGTGAAGAGCATTGTCAGTCGGGCCTTCGCCCTTGGATTCACTCGATCTGAAATGGAAGAATTATTTTTGAGGGTGGTGAACAATGAACGATAAACAGGTATTCCTTGAAGTGAAGAACTTATGCTTGAATCTATACCGGAGACCGGTGTTGAAAAATCTCGACGCCACATTCATCAAAGGTGAAACAGTACTGATCGCCGGACGGAACGGTGTCGGCAAAAGCAGTTTTCTCCGTTGCCTGGCCGGTAGCTATATCCCTGATTCCGGTCACATAAACTTCGCTCCCAATGTCTCGAAACGGAAGGTGGCGTCCATTATCGGCCGCACGAGCCTGTTGGAGGATATGTCTCT
>JAHELQ010000593.1 GCA_024644125.1 Candidatus Aminicenantota bacterium
TATGGCTGAAGTCCGGGATGGAGAGGATCCTCTGGCGTTGGTGAGGCGGTTTATCGTTCCTTTCGATCTGGAACGGGCGCCTCTGCTGCGGGCGTTGGTGATCCGCCTCTCGCCGCGATCCCATATTCTTGCGCTGGACATGCACCATATTGCGGCAGACGGCCTTTCCATAGGGATCTTGATCGGTGATTTGGGGCGGTTTTACAATGATGATGGGGATGTGCCGTCTCTGCGCTTGCATTATAGAGATTACGCCCTCTGGCAACGGCGGCGGGCTGGGCAGGGATTTTTTGACCGGCAATTGGAGGTCTGGAAGCGGATGCTCGCTGGGTGGCTGCCAGTGTTGGATATGCCGTTGGATTTTCCGCGGCCGGCGGTTCAGAGTTTTGCCGGGGACAGGATGGTGTTCCGTTTGCCCGGCGGAGTGGCTGCGGGATTGCTGGAGTTTGGCAGGTCCCGCGGCGCCACGTCGTTTATGACTCTCTTGACGGTGACGGCTGTGTGGTTGGCGAAGTATTCGGGGCAGCGGGACATCATTGTGGGCACGCCGGTAGCGGGGCGGCAGCGCCCGGATCTCGGCGGGATTGTTGGGATGTTTGTCAATACGCTGGCGTTGCGGGTATTTCCCCGGCGGGAACTGACGGTCGAAGTGTTGCTCGGTATGGTCAAGGAGACGGCGCTTCTGGCCTTCGACAACCAGGATGTGCCTTTCGAACAAGTGGTGGAGGCGCTGGGGGTGCGGCGGGATTTGAGCCGCAATCCGTTGTTCTCTGTGATGCTGGCGCTCCAGAACATGGATGTGGAGTCTTGTTTGATGAAGGGGATCGAGATCTCCAATCCGCAATTTTTACGCAAGAGCGCCAAATTTGATTTGCTGCTCAATGTGGTGGAGGAGCCTGGGGGCTTCTTTTTGGTGTTGGAGTATTGTACGGCGTTATTCAACGGGGATTCCATCCGCCGATTGACCGGTCATTTCGTGCATTTGGCGGCGCAAATCGCCGCCTGTCCCCATTCGCGGATAGGCGAGTTGTGTCTGGCGACGGCGGAGGAGAAGCGGCAAATCCTCACGGAGTTCAATCGTCCCCTTCAAAACGAGCCGCTGTCGCAGACTATTCAGCGGATGTTCTACCGGAGCTGCCGGGCCCATCCGCACTGTGTGGCGTTGGCGGCGGCGGAGAAGCATCTCTCGTACGAGGCGTTGGCCGGTTGGACGGCGATGCTGGCGCGGCGGTCGAGGGAGCGGGGCGCGGGACGGGGCGCGGTTGTGGCGTTGCTGGCGGAACGGTCGTTCGAGTTGATCGTCGGGGTTTTGGCGATCCTCGAGGCCGGCGGGTGCGTGCTGCCGGTGGATGTCTCCTTGCCGAGGCAACGGATCGATTTTATGCTGCGAGATAGCGGCGCCCGTCTCACTCTCGAAGGGAGCGATATCGCGCCCTGGGACGGAAGTTCCGCCTCCAGCGAGAACGGTTTGGACGGGAGTGGCGACGATATGTTGTATGTGATTTACACATCCGGTTCCACCGGACGGCCGAAGGGGGTGATGCTGGAGCACCGGCATCTGGTGAATTTGTTGCTCTGGCAGTTCCGGTCGGAGGGATTGGTGTTCCGGCGGGTGGTTCAGTTCACCACCATAAGTTTCGATGTGGCGTTCCAGGAGATTTTTTCGACGTTGTTACAGGGCGGGGCGTTGTTGACTGTGGCGAAGGAGACGATCGCCGATGTGCCGCGGTTGTTGCGGACCATGACGGCCTGGGCGGTCGAGACTCTCTTCTTGCCGGCGTCGTTTTTGAAGTATGTGTTCAATCACGAAGAGTTGTTCGAGCTTCTGCCGGCGTCGATCCGGCATATAATCACCGCCGGCGAGCAAGTGGTTTTGAATAACGCCATGCGGCGGTTTTTGCAGCGCTACGATGTCTGCTTGCACAATCATTACGGGCCCTCCGAGACCCATGTAGTCACGGCGGCGTCCTTCGAATCCGGCTTCGGGAGGATTCCGGCGCTTCCGCCTATCGGCGCGCCTGTGGACAATACGGTGATTTATATAGTGGATCCCGAAGGGCGGTTGCAACCGCTGGGGGTGCCGGGGGAATTGTGCGTCGGCGGAGCGCAGGTTGGGCGCGGGTATCTGAACCGGGTGGAGTTGACGGCGGAGAGGTTTGGTCACGATCCTTTCTCCGGCGGGCGGATGTACCGGACCGGCGATCTGGCGAAATGGCTTCCCGGCGGCGCGCTTATGTTTTTGGGGCGCATGGACGGGCAGGTGAAGATTCGCGGCTTCAGGATCGAGCCGGGGGAGATCGAGGAGGCGTTGCTCGATATGGAGGATGTGCGGGATGCCGTGGTGCTGGCCCGGACCGACGGCGGTGGCGAGGCGTATCTCTGCGCCTACGTGGCTACGGAGACTGCTGCCGATGAGTTGAAGCGGCGTTTGTCGGGGCGGTTGCCGGATTATATGATTCCCGCCTCGTTTGTGGTGATGGCGGCGTTACCGTTGACTCCCAACCGCAAGGTGGACCGGCGCGCGTTACCGGATCCGGCGGTCGGAGCGGAGGATGCGGCGCCGGCCAGGGAAGCGGAGACTCCGCTTCAGCGGAGTCTTGTCCTCATCTGGGCTGCGGTTTTGGGGACAGACCCCGCGCATATCTGCATCGATCGCAGCTTCTTCGATCTGGGGGGGCATTCGTTGCGGGCGGCAGCCATGGTGGCGCGGGTGGAACGCGAATTGCGGGCGGCGTTGCCGTTGACCGCGGTGTTCAAGCATCCCACCATCCGGGGGTTGGCGGAGGTGATCCGGAGTCTGGGGACGGTCCCGGGCGAAGCGGAGGATAGCGGCGTACCTATGGCTGAAAAAAGGGATTATTACCCCCTGTCTCCGGCGCAGCGACGGTTGTACGCGGCTGCGCAACTGGACGGCACGGGGATCGCTTATAATATGCCGCAACGGATTTTAATGAAGGGGCCGCTCGCGATTCCGCGCTTCGAAGCGGCGTTAGAGGCGTTGGCGCGGCGTCATGCGGTGTTGCGCACCACCTTTCGTGTGGTTGGCGATGTGGCGGTGCAGCGGGTTGGGGATGTTGGACGGCATGTGGTGGATTTTGCCGGCGGAGAGGATTTTATGGACATGGTGGACTTTGTGCGGCCTTTTGTCCTGGATGTGGCGCCGCCATGGCGGGTGGCGCTGGTGAGGCGGCGCTCGGAGGAGCCTGTAGTATTTCTGGATATGCATCATATTGTTAGCGATAATGTTTCGCAGGGGATTTTGCGGCGGGAGCTTTTGGCGGCGCTGCGGGACGAGGGGCCGGCTCCGCTGGGGGTACAATATGTCGATTACGCGATCTGGCTTGAGGAGCGGCTGCGAGGGGCTGAGGCGGGGCGGCAGAGGGAGTATTGGCGCGAAAAATTCGCCTATG
>JAHELQ010000105.1 GCA_024644125.1 Candidatus Aminicenantota bacterium
GATTGGAAAAACCAAAGCCGGAGCCCCGTCAGTCCGGGGGGCCAGCGCCTGTTGAAATGGAGAGTAAGCAGGAGAAAAAAATCCCTGACACCGGTTCCGAAAACCCACCGGATCCTCGGTCTGAAGTTAGCTCTCGTCCAGCAAAAGAAACCGCCTCACTCGCATTGAATCCTCCCGGCCGAATGCCGGATTTATCCGTTGAGCGGGAGCGGGCGCAAAAATTGTTCAAGGAGGGGAAATACAAGGATGCCCTGGATGTATTTCTGGAGATCAGCCGCGAGGATATCACCGCCTATACCTCCGTCGGCAAGTGCTGCTTTTTATTGGAAGATTACCAAATGGCGCGACAATATCTGGAGAATGCCATCGCCAATGACAGCGGTGATTTTGACGCGTTGAAATTCATGGCATTCACTTCCTACCGCCAGGACGAATTGGAAGAGAGCCTCGGGCACGCGGAGGAGGCGTATCGAATTAACGACAAGGACAGTGAGCTGAAAGGCCTTTTGGACAGGTTAAATAGGGAAATCGCCGTGATGGAGGATGGGTACAAAGATGTGCACATTCCTAAGTTCAAGCTGCAATTCAGCCGCGCCGACCACCAGGATGCCCGCGATCTGGTCCTGGGTATCCTGAAGAAGGCTTACCGGAAGATCGGCCAGGAGCTCAATTATTACCCGGACCAGGATATCACTGTCATTTTATATAACGAGCAGACCTTCTTCGATGTCACTCGTTCCCCCGGTTGGGCCGGCGGCCTCTTCGACGGAAAAATCCGCATGCCGATTCAAGGATACAAGGGACATGAAGACGAACTAGAGAGAGTGCTTTTTCACGAGTACACGCACGCATTGGTGCATTTTTTGGCAAATCGCTGTCCTCTTTGGCTGAATGAAGGATTGGCCGAATATTTTTCGTTGGAAGACAAGGAAAAAATTGGCCAAATACTGCCGTTGCAATTGTTGGAAAGGCGTTTTCCGTCTGACGCGAATGTGGTGATGGTGGCCTACCTGGAAAGTTATTCGGTGGTGTCCGACATGGTGGACAAATTTGGCATGTACAGAATCAAGGAGTTGTTGGAGGCCCAGAAAGACCTCCAGGACATCCGCAAGGCTTTCGACAAGGTTCTCTACACCTCCTACGACCGCTTCATCGAGAACTGGGGCAGAGATTGAAGCCGGGGCTCAGGGTTGTTTGGATTCCGATTCCTTGAGTTGCTTCAGGAGGAAGGCGGCTTCGGAGCGAACGGTCTGATCGGGATCCGAGGTAGAGGCGTGTTCGATGATCTTTTCCGCCCTTTTTCCCGGAGAGCGGCCAATGATCATGAGGGCTTGTCTCCTCACCATTGGATCTTTGTGATTGGCGATAATGTCTTCAAGGATTCCCGACGCTTTCTTCATATCGATGGTGATTAACGCGTCCAGAGCGGCGAGTCTCAACTCAATATCTTCTTCGTTTTTTGCGTTCACCCCTTCCAGGATGTATTTTTTATAGGAATCCAGGCCGGAGGCGAATAGTTTTTGCGCAATATCCACCCGAAACGTTTTCGCGTCGTCCACCCATTCGCTTTTCGGGAAATGATCCACTAGATTGTCGAGGTGTTTGATGGCGGTTTGCAGGTTGTCCACCGCCGAATCTTGTGTTTCCTGTTCCCTGCTTTTTTTGTTCAGGCAATAGGAAAGCCAGTAGATTGCTCCGGGAGTCTCGTCACCATCCGGAAATTCTTGCCGGAAGCTGTCCAACAATTGGATGGCTTCATCCCAATCTTTACCGTAAATCGCTTTTTTGGCTTGTTTCAGTTTGAGACTGTCCTCTTTTTTCAACACGAACTGTAGCGGAGCGTCCTGGAATTCACTCAGGGAGATTTTTTCCGGAAGATTTTTGAGCCCTTTCTCTATTTTTGTGTAAACGATTGCGTACGATGTACGTTTGCTGTGTCCGATTTCCTGTGTCCAGCGGAATCGGGCGGACTTTTTCACCACCTGGACATTACGGGCGGTAACGATGGTTTGCTGCAAGGGCAAATACCCTTCGGCCGACACAGTGATTCTCCAGATACCCAATTCATGAAACGCCAGAGCCCACTGACCGCTGCTGTTAGTTGTGGTTTCTCTTTTGTAATCAAGGTGTTCAAGCGATTCCGCCGTGACGGCTGCATTTTTTACCGGTTCTTTTTTGAAGTTCAATACGGTTCCTGTCAACCGGATCGTATCCTGGGTCGGAGGTAATGCCTCCAGACAGAAGGTGGTTATCAGTATGCCCAGAATGAATATCACGAGCGGCGAAACTGAATTCCGGGCGAAAGTTGTCTCTGGATCATGCAGTATCATTTTTGGTTCCTCATATTGACTCACGGTTTTTCTCCCGTGGTGCCATATATTTTATTTTGAACAGGATTTGCCGCTCCTGGACCAGGTTTTTGAGCGCGTTTAACGCTTCGGGGTCGTTGGATGTGAGGTTGGAAATTTCAGTGAGAACAAGCTCCAATTCTTCGAGTAACTGAAGGAGATTACGCTGCTCGGTGCTGTCGATGTGTTTTTTGAGCAACCTGTTCTGCAAAAGGAGGTGAGAGACCTCCCGGCTACCGGAAAGCCTGACGGGATAGTTGTCCAGCCTTGTGTCGTAATTGGCGATTTCCATGATCACCGGGAGGGTCTCCTCCACGTAGCGGGTGAATAAAGAGGCAAGGAAAGGTTTGTTGGTGAGATGAGCGGTCTCAATTTGTTGGGGAGGAAACAGCGTGTACTTCCCCACAAAGACACCCAGTAAAAATATAGCCGCCGCAGCAGCGGAGGCAATGGCCCATTTGCGCGGGCCCCCATGTAACATTTTTATATTTTGAGGAGTTTTTTCTGCCTTCAAGCCATCCTGGATTACCCGCCAACTCTTTTCCCAATCCAAATCGGGAATTTTATTTTGTTCTCGCTCTAATATGTTCAGAGATGTTTTCGTCGATTTCAGATACCTGCGGCAACTTTCACATGTCTCGATGTGCCGTTCTGCTTTTTGCCGCTTCGCCGGCGGCAATTCATCATACAGGTATAGGATCAGGTTATTTTTGTTTGCCTTGCATCCCATGGCTATACCTCCGGTCCCAGGGCCTGGAGATTTGTTCGAAGCCCGTTTACTGCCCTGAAAAGTTGTCGTTTGACGCTTCCTTCACTACATTTCATAATATTTGCGATCTCTTTTATTTTCAAACCCTGGAAATGTTTGAGAGTGAATATCATCCGTTGTTTAGGAGATAGCGATTCCAGAGCGATGCCCAATCTTGCGCGTATTTCTTTGTCCATGGTGTTTTTTTCCGGTGTGTACGCTGTGATGAGATCCTGCTCCGGGAGAGTGTTCTTCCGGTTCTCCGCGATGTTTTGTTCCAGTTTTTTCCGCTTCAAAAAGTTTAGCGAGGTATTGACGCAAATCCTGTAGACCCATGAGGAGAAGGCGCCCCCCTGGTGGGGATTGAACGAATCGATGGCGGAGAATGCTTTGATGAAGCTTTCGTGCAGCAGGTCTTCGGCGTCGGCGCGGTTGCCGACGTATTGAAAGGCCAATCTAAAAATCATTTCCCTATTCATCGAATAAAGCGCCTCCCTTGCGTTGTTGTCTCTTTGCTGGGCTCTAATCACTAATTCCAATTCTTCTACATTCATTAGTTGCTACAGTTGGTGCTGAAAACAATAAAACAATGGCGATAGGAAAAACGTTGACCTAAAAAGCATTTTTTTTCATTTATATTATAACTTGTATATTATAACTTGAAAATTTAGATTTCCGATACTAAAATTTATTCATAAGCTGGAAGAAAAGGAGATGGGTGTGATGGATATTCGACGGCAATTGGATACGTTGTGTAATATTGGAGATAATACGACTTTTGTTCAAACATTAGAGGCGATCCGCCGCAATCCTCTGAGAGCCACGGGGGTGGAAATCCTGCAAATAAATGTGGGGCGTTTGTGCAATCTGTCTTGCATGCATTGCCATGTGGAGGCCGGTCCTTCCCGTAAGGAGTCGATGTCGCGCGCTGTTTTTGAGAAATGTCTCGATATTTTGAAGCATTCTACCATCCCAACCATCGACATCACCGGCGGTTCCCCTGAAATGAATCCCAATCTGGAGTGGTTCCTGGGAGAGGTCGCTGGCCTGGGGCGCCGTGTGCTTGTACGTTCGAATCTGGTTATTTTGTTGAATTTGAACTATAGGAAATTTATTGATATTTATGAACGAAACCGGGTGGAGATTGTAGCGTCGCTTCCCTGCTATACCGCGCAAGCTACGGATAAACAGCGGGGCGATGGAGCCTACGTAGCGATTGTCGAAGTATTGAAGATATTGAACGACCGGGGGTACGGATGCGACGGAAGCGGGCTGGTTCTCGATCTTGTCCATAACCCTACCGGCGCCTGCCTTTCCGGTTCCCAGCAGGTGCTGGAGCGAGAGTACCGGCTCAGGTTGAAACAAGATCACGATGTCCTGTTCAACCGGTTGTTCTGTCTAACCAATCTTCCGGTCGGCCGTTATCTCAACTACTTGTTGGAGAGCGGAAATTATATGGGTTACATGGCGGCTCTGGTGGAAGCGTTCAATCCCGCAGCACTCGACAGGGTTATGTGCAAAACCACTGTTTCGGTTGGATGGGACGGCGCGCTCTACGACTGTGATTTTAACCAGATGCTGCAATTGCCGGTAAATCATGGCGCTCCTGATCACATCACGCGCTTCGATATTGAGAAACTAAAAAACCGGCAGATTGTCATCGCCAATCATTGCTTCGGATGCACCGCCGGAGCTGGTTCTTCCTGCCAGGGACAGATTGCATGCAGTTGATTGTCGCGTTCCCATTGGATTGACAATACAGGGTGTTGTCTTTAAAATACCAGGTGATGACAACCACAAGAAGTGAATTTTTAACCGTTGACCGGGATTATGGACCTGAGGAATTCAAGGAGAAGGGGTCCCGGTTCATATCATTTCTCTTTCCGGTGAAAACCAGGCAGGAGGCCGAGTCGGCGGTGGCGGGGCTCTGGAAAAAATTTCATGACGCCACCCATGTGTGTTACGCATTTCGTTTGGGGGAAGGGAGCGAACGTTACTTCCGTTATAACGATGACGGCGAGCCTGGGGGGACTGCCGGGCGTCCGATTTATGACGAGATCCGCAGCAAGGATTATTATAATGTTCTGGCGGCGGTTGTCCGCTACTACGGCGGGACAAAATTGGGGACAGGCGGACTGGTCAGAGCTTATGGGAAAGGCGCCCGGATGATTCTGGATTTGTCGCTTCCGGTTACCGTCCAGGTGAAGCGGGATGTAATGGTAGCGTTCCCTTATGATTTTACCGGCGACATGATGTACATTGTGAATCATTTTTCGCTGGAGATCGTATCCCAGGAGTATTCGCCTGATGGCGCCAACATGGGATTGGCGGTTCCTGTCGGGATATTGGACGATGTGGCGAGAATGGTGACCGAAAAAAGCTTCGGGAAATATTCCTTGCAATTGGACAATAAATAAATCTTGCAAAAAAAGAGTAATATGATTAAAATTGTGTTCTATCCTGGGAGCGGATAGAAGGAGGAGTTATGCCGATACTTACAATAAATATTCTGGAAGGGCGCGATGATGATACTAAAAAAGAGTTGATCAAAAATGTAACAGAAACAATCGTGAAAACTCTGGATGTGCCGGTAGAGAGTGTCAGGGTGATGATCAACGAACTGCCCTTCAGCCATTATGGCGTTGCCGGGCTTCCGGTCAAAGAATACCGCCTGAAAAAGATTAAAGAAGACATAACCTAGTGGTTTGGCCCTTTTGTAGAAAATTTTTAAATCACGCTTATAATATTTAGTATGGTGGCAGTGGATTTCAAACGGTTTTTTCTCGATGTCGAGGGAATAACCAGGTATCATTATTTATTCGTTCCCCAAAGCGCTTTGACCGGAGGTCCGGTTCCGCTTGTCATACTTTTGCATGGCGCGGGCGGCAATCCGCGCACTGCCAAAAATGTATCCGATATGAATCGACTGGCTTTGCAGCAGGGCTTCATCGTCTCATATCCTCAGGGGACCGGGCCCGGCGACCGCGAGCTCACCTGGAATACAGGTCATTGCTGCGGCTTTGCCTATGAAAACGGTATCGACGATGTTTCCTTCATTGCGAATTTAATGGATGAGTTGGCGGTCGAATGGCCGGTCGATGAGCAACGAATCTATGTCGCGGGTATTTCCAACGGCGCCATGATGACCCACCGGTTGGCGTGCCAATTGTCCGGCCGGATTGCCGCGATTGCCGCCGTTGCCGGAACCATGCCCCCATTATGCGAAGAACCGGCGGTTCCAGTACCGGTGATTATGTTCCATGGTACCGCGGATTTGTTTGTCCCCTACAATGGGGGATTATCGGCTTCTTCGGCAGTAAAAAAACCGGTGGAACATAGATCTGTCCGGCAAACAGTCGATTCCTGGCTTCGTTTTAATCACTGTTCCGTCAATCCCAGAACAGAGAAAACCGGAGTTGTGACAACAGAGTTCTATTCGGGACAAGAGGCCCGGCAGGATGTCGTATTGGTGAAAATAGACGGCGGTGGCCATACCTGGCCCGGTACCTATGCCGGAGAACCAAATCCCGATGATCCCATGCAGCAATTGTCGGCCACACAAATGATCTGGGATTTTTTTCTCCGCCACCCGGCAAACTCCACAAATTTTGACACTCCCTCTTGAATATGGTATTCGGTTCATACTCTGAGGTGGTCAATGCTTCAGATCGCAAAGAAAAGTTACAACTACTCAATAGCCTGCAGGACCGCGACGACGTGGGAGCTTTTCAAGGATTTTATAGCTCCTCTTGGATGGAAGAGACAGTGAAAACTACCTGGGCTTCATTCTGTGATTTGACGGGGAGAAGATTAGTCCCGACGGTCCTTTAAGATTTTATCCCAGGTATCTTTGAAAATTTCAGGAGTGTCCAGGTTGTAGGGGCACTTGTTGACGCATTCGAGGCAACCGATACAATCCTGATATTTTTTAGGCAACGACTGGATGCGCTCCCAGGCCCAGTCTTTGAGATCGTAGCGGAAGTAGTAGACTCCCAGAAGATGCAGGAATGTGATGTTCAATCCCTGGGGGCAGGGCATGCAGTATTCGCAGCGGCGGCAGAAGTTATCGCTCCATTCCTCTTTTTCCTTTTCCAGGAGAGCCATCTCTTCCGGGTTCAGGGGATGGAGATTGTCCAGGACAGAGAAATTTTGGGGGATTTGTTCCAATTTGTCCATCCCTGGGATGGCGACATCGGCGCCGTTGGTTAGAATGTAACGAAGATTCAAATCCACACGGCTCAACGCCCCGCCCGCCACAGGTTTCATGGCGATGGTACCGATTCCTTTCTTTTGGGCCACGGGAATGAGCTCGGCGATGCAAGCGTTTTCGATGATGTTGAAGGGGAATTGGAGGGTTTTGAAATCATAGGACTCGACGGCCTTGCGCAGGAGCCAGGGTTTGTGGCCTGTAATGCCGATGTAGCGGATTTTCCCCGCTTTTTGCGCGGCCTCAAGGCCTTCCAGAGCTCCTCCACTGCCGAGTACCTGCTGGAGTTCTTCCTCCCTGGAGATGTTATGCAATTGGAAAAGGTCGATACAATCGGTTCCCAATGTGTGGAGGCATGTCTCGATGTCCTTGGCGATTCCCGCGGCGTCCCTGGAATACGATTTCGTTGCAATGACGATTCTGTTGTAATGACCGCGTAGCGCAGCGCCCATTTTTTCCTCGCTGTCTGTATAAATACGGGAGGTATCAAAAAAATTGACGCCGGCGTCCAGGGCTTTGGCCACCACCTCCACTGCTTCTTGTTTGCTCAAGCGTTGAATCGGAATGCCGCCGAATCCGATTCGTTTCACCCTCAGATCTGTGCGTCCTAGCGTAACCTCAGTCATTGTCTCCATCCTCATATATCTTATTTTATTTGAGTGTTTCTTTACTGGCGAACGAGCGGTCGATGGCGAAATCGCTATAGTCCATCAGCCATTCCCCTTCTGTCATGAAATGGGCCAAGTTCTTTCCGATGGACGGGCCGAACATAAAACCGTGTCCGCACATACCGGCGGCAACGTACAGGCCGTCGATCTCAGTTTCATCCACAAGCGGATTTCCATCCGGCGTCATTGTGTAGCAACCGGACCAATGCCGCAGAACTCCCGCCTTGTCCAGATCCGGCACCAACCGGGTCATCCGTTTGGCCAATTGGGGGATGAACTCGATGGAGACATCTTCCCGGATTCCCGGTACATTTGGAACCGGGGTATAACAGCCGATAACCTGACCGGTGATTAGTTGATGGAAATAACAACCGTCGCTGCGGTAATCCACCAGCATGGGTTCCATGAATTTCGGCATCCTCTGGGTGATCATGGCTTCGTGGCGTTCGGGGTAGAGCGGTAGATCCAGACCCGCCAGTTTTCCCAACTCTCTTGTCCAGGGGCCTGAGCTCAGTAAAACTTTTTCTGCTTCAATGGTTGATCCGTCTTCCAGCGATAGGGCAAAATGGCCGTTTTTTCGAATGTCCGTCACCGGATTGTACATGAGGCATTCGCCGTTGTTTTGCACAAGAATTTCCCGGTAGCCTTTGAGTACGGCAAAAGGGAACGCCTGAGCGTCGTCCGGGCAATAGGCGCCTCCTAAAAGACCGTCGATATTGAGTCCCGGCACCACATTCCGGCATTCCTCCGGCGATAACAACGAAACATTGATCCCTTCGGATTTTTGGATGTCTATATTGTTTTTGAAAATCTCCAATAAAGACGGGTCATGGGCCAACAACAAATAGCCGCCTTCGTGGAATTCCACGGAAAATCCGAACTCCTCTTCCATTTCGGAGAAAAGCCGGATACTTTCCTTCATCAGACGGATGGCGGCGGGAGTGGAGAATTGATGACGCAGACCGCCGATACAACGGCTGGTGGATCCGGAACCGATGTATTTCCGTTCTATGACCGCCACATTGACACCTTTGAGGCTCAAATCACAGGCTGTTGCCATTCCGATGATTCCTCCGCCGATTATAGCTATATCTACAGATTTTTTCATGATTCCTCCAGCATGAACGTTGCTCCGGGTAAAAAAAATATATAGCATAGCGCCCTTTAATAGTCAAGAAAAAATAAAATGTGCGGTGATCGTTTGACATTGGGTGGAATGTGTTGTAATTTTAGACAATATGTCAAGAGAAGGTGTTTTTTATTTTGCCAATGGAGAAATATGATGCTTGCGCTGGACGATATCGACCGCTCCCTTTTATTCCAATTGAGCATGAATGGGCGGGTGGGGATCACTCAGTTGGCGGATGCCATGAATACCTCGAAGCAAATGGTCGCCTACCGTTTGGCGAGGCTTCAGGAGCAGGGGATCATCAAGCGCTTCTATGCCATCACAAACATCTACCGGTTGCGGAAAACCCATTACCGCATTTTTATCAAGTTCCAGAATCTCACTATTCAAAAAGAACAGGAGCTGAGGGATTACCTGGTGAACAACTCCAAAATCGCCTGGGTCATCTATCTGGATGGAGATTTTGATATGTTCTTCGTGGTCTGGTCCGAGAACATCATTGAATTCGAAAAGGTGTACGACGACATCATGGGCCGCTTTGGGCCGTATTTTCAAGAAAAGAATTTTTCCATTGCCACCAGAATCGAGTACCTGCCCTATTATTTCATTTCGCCGGCTATGCCGAAATCCGGTTCAAGCCTTGTGTTCGGCGCCACCTACTCCTATAGCGAACTGGATGAGCTGGATAAAAAAATGTTGAATTTATTGAACCGCGACGGCAGGATCACGTTGGCCTCGTTGGCCAGGCAGTTGGACGTGACCTCCAAAAAGGCGAAGACCCGGATGGATGACTTGATCCGGGCGGGCATTATCATCGGCTTCAACGTCAAACTGGATCACGCCCTTCTGGGGTATGTCTACCGGAAAGTGTTGCTCAAACTGAACGACACCTCCCGGCAGAATCTCGAACAATTGACCGCGTACTTGAAACAGCAACCCAGCATCATTTATCTCTTGAAAACGATAGGTCCTTACGATTTCGAGTTCGAGCTCATGACCCGTTCCAACGAAGAATTCTACGATATTGTCAAAGATCTCAGAATCCGCTTCTCCACCAATATCAAAAACCTCAACATGGTGATCATGAAAGAGGAGTCCAAGTACGAAGGTCTCCTGCTTTATTGAGAGAGTCCGGGCTTCCGCTTCCTGCGAAAATCCTTGACTCTCTCCACCGTCATATTGAACAGGAAATTGATCCCCCTGAAAATATAACGGCCGAAGATCAGTAATAAAACACCCACTGCGCCGATCATCATCGAGGCGAACAGACCGAGGATCCCTTCGGCCACAGGACTTGAGAAATAAAAGGCGTGTGTCACTTCGACGCCGAGAACTTCCGCCACCTGATCCAGATATATGGGGTCCGCGATGCGGATGATACTGACCGCCATGCCGGCAAGACCCGCGATGATGAAAGATCCGGCGGTCAAAAAATAGGCCAGCACCATTGCCAATACCGCTCCAATAATGCCGAACAACACGCCGATTCCGCCAATTCCAATGGGAAGGCCGAAGAGACCGATCAGCACTCCCGCCAGAATATATAGAGGCAAGTTCCTGTTTTTGCCCATTGTGACCACTTTGCCCGAAACTTTATCGGAAAAGACTCTGGACGGTTCGCCCAGCTTCCCCAATACATTCAATATCCGTTCCACTTCATCTGGAGCGGCGTCGTTACTGTAGGATTCGTAGATGTGGGATTCGATTTCCCGTACCGATTCTTCCTGGTCTTTCTCCGGCATTCCCTTCAGGTGGACTTTGACCCGGCCTAAATAATCATTGACAATTTTTTGAACTGTGTCAGGATAATGATGCTTCATCGCTCTCTCCTTTTTTTACCGATATTTGTTTTTGTTGCCGGGACTCGTCGCCACTAGCGACAGCGTCCCGGACCTGGTGGATCATAGCCACCAGATTGTCGAATTCTACGCCCAGGGCAGACAGGGTTTCTTTGCCCTTCAATGTTAACGAGTAGTACTTACGCGGTGGTCCCAGGGAAGACTCCACCCATTGACTTTGAACCAATCCCTCTTTTGCCAGCCTGGACAAAAGTGGGTAAAGGGTTCCTTCGTTGATGGAAACCGGCACACCGTCGGTGATGGTCTTGATCAGTGAATAACCATAGTGTTGCCGGTCTTCCAGGGCTCCCAGGATGGCCAGCTCGAAAACGCCTTTTCTCAATTGTTTGATTTTATTTTCCATGTTTTTCCTTCTGCAAGGTACATTGTAATAGAAGGTAGACGGTTTTATCCGGTACAATGTTCCCAAAAAAATGTAAATTTTCTTTACAGGCAGCCGGTTTTTTGGAGAACTGTTTTTGGATCTATGTTTCCAGATGTTCTTCAGGAATGTGTAAAAAGTGTTTACACCGGGAAATATAAAACCTCTTTTTGGCTGGAATGCTTATATTATGATGTTCACGGACAAAAAACCGGCGCCGCGGTGTATAATTGTTTTACATCCAGGCCCAAGGGCTGCGAATTCTTATCGGCCGGTCAAGGCCAAAGATTGTTTTTACGAAATGTTTTCCAGCAAGATCGCTTAGTTGGCACAGGCGATGCTTCGAAATTCTTCTTCCACCGTTGTGAGGGCGTGATGAACCGGCGCGAGGTGGAAAAGAGGGAGAATATATTCCGCGCTGAAGGGACTTTACTAACGTCTATCATTTAAAGGGAGGTGTGAAATGGAACGAATTTTATTGGGGCTTTTGCCTTTCTGGGATCCTCAGATTCCGCCGTTGGGGATTGCCTGTCTCAAGGGTTACCTGCAAAACAAAGGATTTGTGGTTAGGGGAAAGGATGTCAATCTCGAAGTGGAATTCAGAGAACTCCACGATGCTTACTTCGCGATTTTGGAGAGAAATATTCCCAAAGAGAAAGTCGGGAATCTTTTCAATATAGGGAATCAGGTGATCCGGAACCATATGATGGCCCATCTCAACAATACCGGACGGAAGAAATATTTCGAATTGCTGGACATAGTGATCGAGAGAACATTCTACTGCCGTGTGGATCTGGCCAGGTTGGTGGAGTTGGATGATATTGTCACGGAATTTTATCTGCGGTTGGAACATTATCTACTGTCGCTACTCAAGGAAGAAAAACCGACTGTTTTGGGCTTGACTGTCTATGGTGACACGTTGCCTGCGTCTGTATTCGCCTTCAGGCTGGCCAAAAAGCATTTCCCATCGATGAAGACCGTGATGGGCGGGGGAATTTTTGCAGATCAATTCGCCCCTGGTTCGCCGAATCTCGATTATTTTGTCCAACGGGAAGGGAAATATATCGATAAGATCATCGTCGGCGAAGGCGAACTGATGATGGGTAAATGGTTGCTTGGGGAGTTGGGCAATGGGAAAAAGATGGTGGGACTTACGGATATCGGGAATCTCACGCTGGATGTCGATCTGGCGGAAATCCCCGATTTTTCCGATTTCGATCTTCAATACTACCCCTATCTCGCCCATTACGGCGCCCGGAGCTGTCCCTTCCAATGCAAGTTTTGCTCGGAAACCATCAATTGGGGGAAATACCGGAAAAAAATCGTTCGCCGGACGGTGGAGGAGTTCATTGAATTGTATCGCCGTCACTCCTACCAGGTGTTTTTGATGACGGACTCCACACTGAATCCGATTATCAGTCATTTAGCCGGAGAATTTATCGAATCCGGAGTATCCATCTATTGGGATGGCTT
>JAHELQ010000594.1 GCA_024644125.1 Candidatus Aminicenantota bacterium
GAATTTGTCGCCTACAATGTTCATACCGGCGATCAAGCCATCATCGAGAATTTCTTTCGGCGAGATTTTATCGTTTATAGCCTGTTGGGTCAATTCGGCTACTTTGTCTTCGTCGCCCAACTGCAAATGCTCTGAAATCTGGTTTAATATTTCCATAATTAGTCCTCCGTATGTTTTGGATTGAGTTGTTGCATGCGGCGGACGCAGGAACGATTCCTGCAACCGTCGCAAAAAGGGTAGTCGTTTTTGAATCGGTGAATCTCCGGCGTTCCGGCCACCAATAGGCCGGAGATGGATTTGAGGGGATCCATGAGAAAGCTCCCGTTCAACTGGATGCCGACGTTTCCCGGTTGCAAGCTGGCGAACAACGCCTCCTGGCCGCTAATGTGCCATCCGCAATAACCGGGACTGTAGAGCATCACTGTGATATCCCCCGCTTCCAGGGGATTTTTTTGCAAATCCCGGCGCAGGATTTCTTCCATGTAACGCCCGCAATTGTCGGCGCCTATGGAAGCGACCGCATCTAGCATCGTTGCCAGGGCAAAATCGTTTTTCCCGAAGAGATCCGAGATCCTCTGGCTGATGGGTTGACCCAGGGTGGCGGCGCAGAAAGCCAATGCCGATGCGCGGGGCACGATCGCTTCCAGCGGCGTGTCCCTGTCATTGCGGCCGGAATTGGCGTAAACCGAGTCGAATTCCTCCCGGCAGATTCTCTGGATGATGCCGATGGGCTCTGCCAGGAGATCGAACCGCGTTATTGCGTCGTAAAACAGAGTCTGGATTTTTTCCGACGGTTCTACGCTTCGCGCGATACCTTGCGCCTCCAGAACATCGTCCTGGGAGGCGCGGATTCTGGAAACCGGGATGTCGATGATCTGTCTCATGAGTTTATGCGTCCAATTTTGGGAGTTTGTCCATACCGCGCCGTTTGGCCTCGGATAGCATTAGATCGGTCAGTTCAGTCTTTACTTCTTCGGTGATGCCCGATGGATGATATGCTTTGAGGTGGCGTTCGACCTCTTGTTTGGCGCGTTGTTTCAGGGTCAGGCCGCCTTCGCTCCGCCAACGGGAGAGGTTGGCGCGGTCGATGACCTTGCCGGGAAAGTAGTGTTCCTCTTTGAGGTATTTGCGGGTATGTTTGGCGATCAGGAGATGTTTCTCCTTTAATAGCTCCTCGAAATGAGGCACTGCCGGAAAGTCCTCTTTGGCTTCCACTCCCCGAGTCATTCTGAGTACCAAACCGCAGATTTCGTTGTCCACCACCAATTTTTCCAGACTCTGGCAGTTTTCGAAGTCCAACATGCCTGGGCCGGAGATATTGTTGATGCCTGCCAGACCCGCCAGTGTGGCGCCCATGGATGATTCCAATCCCGCTTGCGCGTCCAGTTTTTTGGCGTCGCTCAAGGCGATGTAAGCCTGCGTGGGAATACCCAGGTATTTGCCGATTTCGTTGTATGCGCAGTCGATCATCTGGGTTTCCACCGCGCCCATAGGAGTGGTTTCGTAGCGGATGTCGAATGCCGCCGGAGAGCCGCCGTAAAGTAGTGGCGCGCCGGGATTGCTGAGCTGACTGATGACAATGCCGCTCAGAGTTTCGGTTGTATGTGAGACCAGTGTGCCGACAATGGTGACCGGAGACATGAAACCCGCCAGGGGCATGGAGATGAATTCGATAGGAATGCCGTATTTGCCGCAGTCCACGACATTTTGCGAGGTGACGTCGCTCCATTTCAATGGCGACGTGGGGCAACAAGAAAATATGGCGAGGGGTTTCTCTTTGAGAGCCTCCTCGCTGCCCCGTACAGCCACCTGCATTTCTTTCATCACCTGGAAGGCTTCGATGGTAAACGTTCCGGTAACGACTGGTTTTTCGCAAGTGAGCAGGCTCAGATACAACCGGTAGCTATCCGAGATAGTCTCGATTACGTCAGAGGGGATGAAGGCGGTGCTCTGGGACGCGATATTGTCGAGTTTGGTCATTAATTTCGCGTAGTTGATGTAATCGCCGGTAGTGGGTCTGCGAATTTCGTCGGTGTCGGAGTCGAGGATATTGAGCGCGGCTGATCCGGGGGTGAAATGGATGTTGTAGTCTGCCAGGTCATGGGTTTGATTGCCCAGGGTGTCGTACAATTTAAAAGATTGCGGAACGGTTTTGAGAGATTTGTCGATCATGTCCTGGGTGTACACCACGTGCTGCTTAGCCATATCGACGGCTGCGCCGTGGGAGGCCAGGAGTTCGAGAATCTCTTTGTTGTGGACGGTTGTGCCCAATTTGCATAGTACATCGCGGCTTTCAGCGATGATCCGCTGGATGAGATCGTCGGTCAAAAACCTGAGAGTCGGTCTGTTGGCCATATGGTATTCCTCCCTTTTGCTATATTTGGTAAAAAATTAGAGAATGAATGCGTTGAGAGCGACAAACTAAAATTTGCCAATATCATTGTTTTATTATATGGAATAAAATTCTTTTTTTCAAGACATAATCACTTCGGCGACGCATTGTTCCCGAGCTCTGGTCAACCCCGCATGGGAAGGTGGGTTGACTTTTGCGGGGATATTGAGTATAGGTAGGGTTTGGAATAGGAGGATAGTATTCGTATTATTGATTTAAGTCATACTGTTCACGCCGGGATGCCGGTGTTTCCCGGGACGGAGTCGCCGTCGATGACGGTGCCCTGTACTATTGAGAAAGATGGTTTTCGCGAGACGGAAATCCGTATGTATTCGCATGTGGGGACCCATATGGATGCGCCCGCCCATATTATCGACGGAGGAGCGACTCTGGACGCGTTCGACGCGGCGTCGTTCGGCGGGGCCGCGGTGGTGATCGATATCGGGACCCTACGCAAGGATGAAATTGGGATTTCCGATTTGTTGCCGCATGAGGAGTCGATAATCGAATCGGACTTCGTGCTATTGCGGAGCGATTGGAGTAATTTTTGGGGCAAAGAGGACTATTTCAAGGGGTATCCGGTACTGACGGGGGAAGCGGCCCGTTGGTTGGCCACCCTCGACCTCAAAGGGATCGGTATCGATATGATCTCCATCGATGGGGAAGGAAGCCAGGATCTTCCGGTTCACCATATCTTGTTGGGTAACAATGTGTTGGTGATCGAAAATCTGGCCAACCTCGGAGAGTTGCCCGCCTCCGGTTTCACCTTCTTCGCCTTGCCGTTGAAATTCGAAGACGTTGACGGCTCTCCGGTGCGGGCGATCGCTGTTATTTAGGTGTTTCTAAAATTTCGAGTTCCAAAGTGACAGGATTGGAGATCGAGATACAAAAATCGTTATTGTTCTGCATTTGTTCGTTCGGACCCGCCATGATCATACCGTGGTTGGGGCGAGTTCCCAAAAGCCAATCTTTCACGATAGCGGTGACATTGGTGGCGCTGGAGTTCTTCTCG
>JAHELQ010000595.1 GCA_024644125.1 Candidatus Aminicenantota bacterium
CTATTTTTATGACATTGCCGTATCTGGAAACGAGATGGGACAACGTCAACTCCGTATGGCCATACAATTCTTCGAGAGTGGCGCCAATAATTTCTTTCGCCATAATTTCAGCTTCAATTCGACGTTTTTTCCTGGTGGATTTTTTGTATCTTACGCCGTCAATCCAAAAATCCACATAATAATAATCTCTCTTCTTGAATAAATTGTACTCGACATTCAAGTCTCTGGTCATTCTTTCCTCCTGTATTAAAACAATTTGATATATTTATCATCTATCATCACCTATCATCATCTATATACATCATCAAAAAAAACAAATCAACTTTTAGGCCTTTATATTATTATTTTTTATCTTTTTACAAACTCTAGTACTATTATATTACTACTTTGAGCACTCTACGAGTACTAGTTCTATATGAGTACTACAGCGATAAAAATCCCAAAACCTGGTTTTCATTAACCGAAACCCAGTGACCTTCCACCCTCAGAAACCTCCAGGATGGATCCTGAGGAGCTTTGTTGAGTTTGGGTATACCAATGTTGCCCAAAAACGCCTTTGGAGCTCAGAAGGGATTCCCGCGATTTTTGTTAGGTGGAAGTTTTAGTGGTGTTGGGGGTTGAGCAAATATTCTCTTTGATGCAACATTTATTATTATTTAATCACTTAGCGGTTGAATAAATTGTTTTATTAGATTAGCATTGTGGTGTGAAAATCGCCAACGTGGTTTCGAGTCGAGGTCTGGCTATCGGTGGTGGAGGGGAAGCCGCGATCTGTCACCGAGGTTGGTGTCTTTTACATTTCTTAGGGGTTGCATAAGTGAAAAAAAACGGCATTTGGTAGATCTGCTTATTTATTTATGGTAAGGAGAAGCATAGCAAGGTGGAAAAGGCCAGTTATGAGCAGGACATGTACATTGGAAAGAACTTGAAAAAGCACTTCAAGAATACACCGCTGGACCAGATCAAACCGTATGACACCAAATGCTGCGGCAAAGGCGTTCCAAGCACACCACCAACCGGGGGACTTTGGTTTCGAAGGCTATACTGAACCGTGAATTGGCTTTTATTCAATATGGCGGTGGAGTGGGATTACCTGGTTAAAAATCCCGTCATAAAGCTTAAGCAGTTTTGGGGCAAGAAAAATAGAATGCGCTTCTTGAATTCAGAGGAGGTCAAAAGCCTTATTCTCCACTCTTCCGAATACTTGAAGCCCATTGTCATCATAGCGGTATCCACCGAAATGCGACGGGGCGAGATCCTGGACTTGAAATGGAAATACGTGGATCTGTAACACCGGTTTCTGCGGGTCGTGAAGAGCAAGAACAGCGATTCCAAGAATGTTCTTATCAACGAGTTCCTGTACAACACCTTCATGAAGCTTGAAAAGAGCCGCAGGTAGGGGCAATACGTTTTTTGCAAGGAAAACGGCTCCAGGCGGAAGTGCATCAAGTAAACATTTAACAAGGCTTGTTGGGACGCAGGCCTTGGTGATGCGTGGTTTCATGATTTAAGACATACCGCCGCGCGCATGACTGACAGCGGTGGATGCGATATTATCTCCGTGAAGAATCTCCAGGAACACAAGGCCCTGGCAATGACGCAGCGGTACGCTCACTTCATTCCTGACAAACATGAGAAACTGAAACAGATCATGCAGGATTTCTGGAGTAGCTGCGACGTCGAAGAAGGTGCCACAGTTTGTGCCACACCGGGAAATTCGCAACACCCTAATAGGGTCAAGAGGCTCGGTAATAGAAGATGCCGGTGTGGAGGACTAGGCAGACGCACGGGATTTAAAATTTATAAATAGGTCCGCGATGGTGGTGATGGGTATTAGGAATAAGCAGACGCACGGGACTTAAAATCCACAAAACCCAAAATCACAAAAATTCACAGTAAAACCCATATAGCCTAAAAAGGCCCATTTATCAATACATCCCGCCATTTCCCGGCGGGATGTATTGTTCCCACCACCCCCATTATTCCCACCCAGATATCCAAAAAAGGGACACGGTTTGGGACACGGTCTGAGAAACGTAAAAATCCTAAAACACCATCTGTCCAGCGACACTCAAATCTCCCGGTTGGCGTCACTTAGAATTCCCGGATTTTGAGAAAATCTTTTATACTATTTGGGTCAATTTTCAAGGAGACCCAAATGGTAAAGGATGCTCAATTCAGGAGGTTAATGATGTTGATCAACAAAGAGAAAACGCTTGCCATTTCAGCGTCGAAGTCGGGGATGGATGAGAAGACAGCCCGTAAGTATTTGAAAGCCGGGATATTGCCCAGTCAGTTAAAGAAGCCTCACGATTGGCGAACTCACGCTGATGCGTTCGAAGATGTTTGGGATGAGCTTGTTCCCTTTCTAGAAAATCCCGGCATTGAGGGTAAGACATTATTTACTTATTTGCAGAGTCAATATCCTGGAAGATTCGCTGACGGGCAGCTTCGAACTCTCCAACGCAAACTGAAGCGATGGCGTGCGCTGGAAGGTCCGGGCAAAGAGGTGATATTCCCGCAAGAACATCACCCAGGTGAGCGCAGTTCGTCGGATTTTACCCACATGGATAAGTTGAGGATTACGATTGATGGGAAGCCATTCGATCACTTAATCTATCATTTTGTATTGCCCTATTCCAATTGGGAGGCAGGATATATTTGTTTTTCCGAGAGCTTTGAAAGTCTGAGCGAAGGGCTTCAAAACGCTTTTTGGGAGTTGGGCGGAGTGACTAAAAAGCATCGGACCGACAACTTGTCGGCAGCAGTGTATATAGAGCTTTCCGAGAAGCGGTTCACTCCGCGCTATCGCGCATTGTTATCTCACTACAAAGTTGAGGGAGAAGCCATTAATGCGGGATGTCCCGGCGAAAACGGAGATGTCGAACAGAGTCATCACCGGTTCAAAAAATCGGTGGAACAGGCCTTGTTATTGCGGGGCAGTCGAGACTTTGCCAGCCTCAGAGATTACAATTTGTTCCTTCGCAATGTATTCAAGCAACTGAATATCAATCGGAATGATCGGTTCAAAGAGGAGCTAAAGCATCTCCGACGTTTGCCTGATTATCGTCTCGATGACTTCCAAATACTAAAAGTCAAAGTTGGACGCAGCAGCACAATCTCGGTGTGCAAAAACGTCTATTCGGTCCATAACCGCTTAATCGGTGAGAATGTAACTGTTCGCCTGTACTCCAGCCACCTTGAAGTCTGGTATGCCCAACGCATGGTTGAGCGACTTCCCCGGTTGCGAGGCAAAAGCCAGCATCACATCGAATATCGCCACATCATCGATTGGCTGGTGCGCAAGCCGGGAGCGTTCGTCAACTATCGCTACCGGGACGATCTATTCCCAACGATCCATTTTCGGATGGTCTATGATTATCTACGGGAAAAGAGGCCGGCC
>JAHELQ010000596.1 GCA_024644125.1 Candidatus Aminicenantota bacterium
TTCATTCCGATGCAAATAAAAAAAATTGTAAAAACCTGAGTGAACGAAATTTCATATTCATGAATGAATTTCCTTGATTGACGGCAATTGGCATCGATAGCATCGGCAATGTCAAATGTATAGATTTTAAGAATAATTGTCAACCCTGGAGGGATGTAATCGATGCACTCTTTTTAATTTTTATTGAAAATCATACGAAGGTAGCGCGGGGGGTGGGGAATATTTAAAAAATTTAGCAAATTTTAAGGAGGTTGCTTGAAGAGTCCGGGAGAGTACTGTATAATAAACAGTTTAGATAATGAAAAAAGTAGAATATCCTTCAAATATAGCGATCATACGTCTCTCGTCACTCGGCGACATCGTACATACGGTACCGGCGTTTTATAAATTGCGAAAAAAATTCCCTGGCGCCTGGATCAGTTGGATCGTAGAACCTCTGGGGGCGAAGCTTCTGGAGAACTTTTCGGGGATCGACGAGATTATTGTCCTGGACTTGAAGAACGGATCGTTAAAAGAACGGCTGGTAAATCTGCGCCGTTTTTTGGGGAAGTACCGGAGAACGTTCGATCTAGTGGTGGATTTTCAGGGGTTGATCAAATCGGCGGTTCTGGCTTGTTTGTTGAGAGGGGTCACTCTGGGGTTTCACAAACAAAATCTACGGGAACCTCTGTCGCGGCTGTTCTATAAAAAACATGCGGGGTTATTCGACGAGAGCCGTCATGTGATTTATAAAAATCTCCATTTGTTGTCGGATCTGAACGTGGGCAACGGCCGGTTGGAATATCCTGTCAAACAGGTTGAATTGGGAGTGGTGCTGGAATCCTTCTTGAAAGAGCACAATCTCATCGCGGGGAAATTCGTGGCCCTGAATGTCGGCGGCGGTTGGGAATCCAAAACCCTGTCAACCGAACAATACATCGACCTGGTAAACCGTCTGAAGGGACAATACCGATTGGCAGTCATCTGGGGGAACCAGAAGGAAAAGCTCATCGCCCGTAGCGTGTCTGAGGCGACCGGAGTTCCGGTGGCGCCATTCCTGTCGTTCAAAGAATTGATCGCGTTCATCCGTTCGGCCTCCCTGTTGATTACCGCGGACACCCTGGCGTTGCACGTGGCAGACATGGTGAACACGCCGACAGTCGGTTATTTTGGCCCCACCCTCCCCGCCCGCAACGGTTCCCTTTTGGAAGAGAGCGTCGCTGTATGGAACGAATTGCCGTGCAGCAACTGTTACAAGAAAAAATGCGATAAAGCCGATTGTCTCAAGACGATCAATCTCGATAAAATCACTCTATCAGTGGGGAAGATCAATGAAAAACATGCTTGAATTTTTTATTAAGTACCGCGCCTTAATCGGCATCATATTGTTACTGGTCTTGTTATATCTAGCGGAACCGAGCGCGACATCCATCACCATCGGCTTCTTCCTGATTATCGCCGGCACTGCGTTCCGCGGTTGGACGGCCGGCTTTCTGAACAAAGACACCGAGCTTGCCACCAAAGGCCCATACACGTTGACCAGAAATCCCCTCTATTTTGCCAATTTCATCCTGGGCCTCGGTATCGCGGTCTCAGGCAACACCATCTACACCTACGCCATCTTCGTCTTCTACTATTTCACCTTCTTCCCGTTCTTGATGGCCATCGAGCACCACAGGCTCAAAAAACAATTCGGCGAAAAGTATGATGAATGGGCAAAAAAATCCAATGTTTTTCTGCCCAAAATAAAAAAGGTCGATTCCAGCTTCAACATCTCCCTGTACATGAAAAACCGCGAATACAGGTTGCTGTTCTACTCGCTCTTCGTCATCGCTGTGTTGATCTTCCAGTATATCCGGTTGACCCGCGCCAGTTGACAGGCCGGGGCTTACGGCCGGTAATAGGCCCGGAGTCCGTAACGGGAGATCATCTCTTGCTGGACTTGCGAGGTCCCTTCGATAATTTCCAGGATTTTCGCCTCCCTGAAATACCGCTCCGCCGGATATTCATTGTAACACCCATTGCCGCCGTGCACCTGCACACAGTCTATGGCTACTTCCATCGCCACCTTCGAGGTAAAATACTTGGCGATGGTGGTCTCTATCACCGAGTTCTGATCGTTGCTCCTCCGCAACTCGCCTGCTTTTACGCACAATGCGCGGGCGGCGTGCGTTTTGGTTACCGCGTCGCCGATGATCCCCTGGATCAACTGGAAGTTGTAGATTTTTTGCCCGAATTGACTTCGTTTGCGGGAATACGACACCATGGCCTCAACCGCTGCCTGGGCCAACGCCACGCCCGCCCAGGCGATGCTATAGCGCCCGTTGTCCAGTGCAGTGGATACAACATAGGTAAAACCGCTGCCCACTTTGCCCAGGACATTTTCCGCCGGCACATGAACATCCTTGAATTCGATCTCGGCGATGTGCGATGCCCGTCCTCCCAGAAGCCCTTTAATAGGCCATGTCTTGACGCCAGGAAACGACCGTTCCACTAAAAAAGTGGTGATGTCGTTGCCGTTTGCCGCCACCACCAGAAACATATCGGCGATATCGCCGAAGGATATCCACTTCTTCCGGCCGTTGAGGATAAACGTGTTTCCGTCTTGCCTGTAGGCGGTTTCGACTCCGCGGGCATTGGTGCCGATGTTGGGTTCGGTCAGGCCGAAGGCGGTGATAGTCTGACCTTTTGCCATGCGTGGAAGCCAGTAATCTTTCTGTTCCTGAGTCCCCCAGCGAACCAGAGTCTCCCCCACCAGCGATGTGTGGACGGTGATGAGTCCCCTGGTATTGTTGCAGGCCTTGCCGATCTCTTCATTGAAGAGACCATAGTTTACCTGGTCAAGTTCCAACCCCCCGTAGCGCGAGGGCAAGCTAGCGGCCAGAAAACCGCGCTCCGCCATTTTGTCGATCAATGGCCGGGGCAGGATTTCTTCCATATCGAACCGGGAGGCATGGGGCCGGATTTCTTTATCGGCAAACTCCCTCGCCTCCTGCAAGATTTTATCTTGCCGTTCAAGATCAGACATCGTGGGCTCCTTTTTTCTAATTTCCCTGCTTTTTATTGATAAAATTCACGATATTGTTTACGGAACTGAAGTTGGTGATCTCCATATCGTCGTTATCGACACTGACTTTAAATTCGTTCTCCACATAATTCAACATTTTCATGGCGAATAGGGAATTCACGAACCCCATCTGAAAAATATTATCCTCGTCCGTAAATTCAGCCTCATCTTCAAACACCACGAGATTGGCCTCGATAAATTTCCTGACTTTTTTCTTCAAATCCATATATTCCTCCTCAAATTCACATTATCACTCACTTCAATTCATTCTATCGCTACGGATCTGTATATCGATGTAGGGCGGGAATTGTTGAATGATGGAGAGATCGTTCTCGAAAACTACGTGACCTT
>JAHELQ010000597.1 GCA_024644125.1 Candidatus Aminicenantota bacterium
CGCTATGTCTCCGGTATCCGGGAGGAGGATGAGGAGCGTCTGGTCAAGGTGGATCGATCCGATTATCCCCTTTGGTCTTATGTCGGCGTAGGTTTCAGTATGTCGCTATTGTCCAGGGAGAAGGAGGACGACAAGGCGGCCCGAGAGGTCCTTCGTTACACCATTCGGCAGCAATATTACATGGATCCTGAAAAGGCCAGTTACCAGCGGCAAATCAACGGCGTTTCCCCCGAGTTCTCGGAATTGCAAAATTCCCTGCGGGTAAGGCCCTTCAAGGGGTTGGCGTTGGATGTCAACGCCAATTATAATTATTACATCGATGATTTTTCCCAGTTGTCGTTCCGGTTGGCCTATAATGACAAAGACAGTTATTTTAACGGTTCGATCAGTTACAGCTCATATGTCAATCCGTTCGCTCCTCCCACTTACCAATTGAATCAGGATGTGATACGCAGCGATTTCCGCTTCGAGATGCCGGGATTTCCCATCAAATTGGACGGCGGAGTGGATTACGATCTCACCCGCAAGCAATTCCGGTACGGAGCGGCTTCATTGACCTATAATTACCAATGTGTAAACTTTAAGGTAAAATACAGAGTATTCAATTACTATAACGATATTGAATCGCAAATCAGCTTCGAGGTCTCCCTCGGGAATCTCGGGATGGTTTCCGATTTGATAAGCAGCGATAGGTAGATAACAGTGGCAGATATTTTAATTACAGGATGTTCCGGCTTTTTGGCGCCCTATTTGGTCCAGGTTTTTGAAAAAGAGGGTGGGCATACGATTATGGGGATGACGGAGCAGGAGAGCTTCCGCTCCGACCGGATGCAGGTATCTCACATCGATATCCGGGATAAAGACAAGGTTATGGAAATGGTTTCGGAAGCAAAACCCGATATCGTCATTCATCTGGCCGCCATTTCCAACGTCTGGCAGTCCTGGCGTAACCAGAAACTGACCTATGAAGTCAATTTTATAGGCAGCTCGAATATATTGGAGGCTGTGGCGCATCATTGTAAAGACGCCCGTATTCTGCTGATGAGTTCCGCGGAGGTATATGGCGCCCGGCGTGAAGTTTTGACCGAGGATACTCCCACAAATGTCAAAAATCCGTATTCATTGTCAAAATATGCGATGGAATTGTTGGGAGACCTGTATGTGGTATCCCGTCACCTGAATGTGGTCAAGGTACGGTCCTTCAATTTTACCGGTCCCGGTCAAGAGAAACATTTCGTATGTTCCGATTTTGCCCACCAGATCGCGGAGATTGAGAATGGGAATCGGGATCCGGTTATCCGTGTGGGAAATCTTTCGGCTATGCGCGATTTTTCCGATGTCCGGGATATTGCCAGGTACCTATCGGTAATCGCCCAGCAAGGAGAAAAAGGAGAGACCTACAATCTCTGCTCCGGTAAGACACATCCTATTCGTGAGATTCTAGATATTCTCTGCAATTTCTCAAAAGAAAACATCAAGGTGGAGATCGACCAGAAAAAGTTCCGGCCGGTCGATATACCTGTATTGTCAGGCGATTGTTCCAGGATCAAGGAACAATTCGGCCTAACCCCGCAATTTACTCTGAAGCAAACCCTCATGGATGTATTGAATTTCTGGCGGAATCACTAAATGAACATACACCTGGTCACCGACCGTTTCTGTACCGGCGGTGGCCTGGAACATATCTACCAGGTGGCGCGGGGAGTCGGGGATGCCCACTTCACGGTATTTGGCTTGCCGGGAAGCACGGATGCGGCCGATAAACTCTCCGGGTTATCCAATGTAACGGTTATCGACCGGGGATTCGACCCCGGAATTGTGTTGACTGGGGAACCTGATCTCGTCCACATCCACCATTTGCGTCCGTTATTTTCTTTTTTTAGCAATCCCTTAAAACGCTATGACATGCCAATACTGTTCACTGCCCATGGGTTGCATCTTCATAAATATGAGTTTTTGCCCTCATGGACGGCTGCGGTGAAATACCGGATGCGGTTCCAACTGGAAAAGAGGCTCTTGAGACGGACGAACCGTGTGATCGCCGTTTCCCGGGAAGACAAAGAATTTATGGAGAGCCGGTACGGTCTTGGGAATGTGACCTACCTTGCCAATGGTATCGCGCCTGTGAACCGGCAGGAACGATCCAGGAAAGAGTCTCGCCGGAGGTTGGGGTTCCCGGAGGATGCGCTCGTATTCTTTACGGCTGCCCGGTTTCATTTCCAAAAAGGGTACGACATATTACTCGACGCTATCTTCCGTATCCGTAACCGGTTGAAACAAAAAGAAGTTCTGTTCGCCTGGGCAGGCGAGGGGGAAGAATTCGACATGATCAAGGATAGAGCCCAGGCTCTTGGCTTGATGCCGTTTATCTGTCTCCTGGGCAACCGGAACGATGTACCGGACATTATGGAAGCAGCGGATATTTTCCTTTTGCCCAGCCGCTGGGAAGGCCTCCCGATTGTATTGCTGGAGGCCGGCCTGCACAATCTTCCGGTTCTGGCGTCCGATACCTACGGAAACCGGGAAATCATCGGCTCCTCCAATGGCATTCTATTTAAAAATCTCGATTCCGCCGATCTAGCGGCGAAGATCACTTCCATCCTCGATGGCGCCTGCCAATTGACCCTCCTGGCCGGCAACCTTCATCGCGAAGTCCAGAAACATTACAGTCTCGAACGGATGGTCTCCAATTTGAGGGAATTATATTCAGCATTGCTATCCAGATGAAATCGTTGTACTGATAATTAAAAAAAAACTGTTGAAAAAATAGAATATTTATACAAATCTAATTATTATAAGTGCAACCGTTGGGGTTGCCTTTATATTGGGGAGAAACATATTTTTCTTGATCTCGAGGAACAAAGAACAATGACAGTTTTAGCAAAAATTTGTTTGTTTGGAACTCGATAGGGGGAGTTATGAAAAACAAGAATATTTCAATTAACCTGTTTGTGAGAATGCTGGGATTTTTATTCCTGGCAACTCTTATTTTGGTAGCGCTTCCACCGAAAGGACATGAAGCGGAGGAAGCGATGCCGACCAACAATCTCTCGGTTCCGGTGGTGTTCGCCGAAGGAATCGGTCTTGGTGGAAATATCGTAGAACCTGGAAATACAGGCTTGCGGGGCGATTCCGGAGTTGTTTGGGGTATACCGTTTTATGATGTGGCCCTGGACGGATTATTTATGTTGCAGAAGGATGATTCCCATCAGTGGCAAGCCGATTGGATAAAAGGCGCACCTGGAGTTCCGGTGGCCGTCAATCCAGTGGATTGGGCCGATAACCTTGTTCGGCAAAGTTGGACCGAACGCTCCATCATCCGGGTGGAGATCGTGCTGTTTCATCAATTGGCGGAGCAGTTGAACGGTTATTCGATGCAATATCTGTTTGGT
>JAHELQ010000598.1 GCA_024644125.1 Candidatus Aminicenantota bacterium
TCGCCCACCCCTACGGCTGGTACTCCTACATCAAAGACCAGGTAGGCACCATCTACAAAATCTTCTCTTACCAAACCCAGACCACCGCAACCACCCGCCACTACGACACCTTCGGCAACCTCCTCTCCCAATCCGGCCCCACCAAAGGAAACCTCGGCTTCCAGTCAAAATACTACGACCAGGAATCCGGTCTGAATTACTTTTTTAAGCGGTATTATGATCCAACTATCGGAAGGTTTCTTACTGAGAATCCTCTGCAATTTCAATCAGGATTAGTTTTTTATGATTTTGTTGCAGATAATCCAATCAATTTTAATGATCCATATGGAATGTGGATTTATCCGCCACCTGGAATGAGGCCGTGCGGTTATCCTCCAATGTCAAATGAAAATTTATCAGACTCCGATTTTATGATATGCCTCGGTGATTGCCTTGAAAAAAATCGGCTTGATACGATTCTTTGGGATGAACTAAAGCTTATCCCTATTTTTTCTGCAGTTCCCAAAAAAATTGTCCCTCCGTATAGAGTGGTAGATTCTTCGAGATTCTCAGGAAGAGTAACAAATCTATGTAGTTCTATTATGCATTTTGTTCACAAACCGTTTCCTAATTTGACAAGAAATGTACGTGGAATTGCAGGGGCTGCCACTAGGGTAGCTACACCTATTACGATCATCGAGGGGACATGGGATGTTTCTTTGATTTTCTTTTGCATTTCGGAATGCACTAAATGTAAGGGAAATTGATATGAGCATTTTGTGGCCCTATTTTGCTTTTATGATTTTAGTATTCACATTGCTATCTGTTCCTCGATGCATTAGAAGAAGGAGGCTAGTCAATTCTCTAGAATACATTGAAGATCATTTCTTTGTTGAAATATTTCGAAAGGAATTTGATGTTCCGGAAGATTATATTTTAGAAAAAAGAAGGTTTATTGGAAAAAAATTGAGGCTACCTTATAAAAAACTTTCTCCAGATTTTAAAATGTATATACTAGAGGACTGTTGGTTTCTAAATCAAGGTAATGATGCTTCTGTGCGATTACCTGGAGAGTTAAGCGAAGATTTATATTATTCTGGTGATTCTCCTCTATATAAAAAAGAAATAAAGATTGAAACTATTGCGGAATACATCTACTATTCGGCCATATATGATGGGATTGTCTACATTAATGGTTTACAGAGAGATTTTGAACAAAATAGATAAAATTTCGAATGATTTGCAAAATGGATGTGTTACTGTTAAGAGGCGTGTTATATTACGAGTGAATTGGCATTTTTATTTGCGAGTTTTTAAATTCTGATTGATAAATCGTTGCGCGGAATTCTGAGTTTTTTTTCTCAGTATCTCGATCTTCAGAAAAAAGTTGACCGCGGACTTTATTCGGGGCTATAATGATTTTTGGTGAAACATGGTGATTTTGAAAATTCTTTGCAAACCTCCTCTTTTTTTGCTGCACGTTGACAAAAAAATCCGGAGGTTTGCAAAATCGGCCTTTGAAAGCAACATTATCAGCATGTTTCAAACCCCCAGTGTCCGAAGGGACATACCCCCCCGGGGGGGACGGAGACAAGACTTGTTTTCCAATACTCTCATCAAAAAAGTCCGAAGGGACATACCCCCCCGGGGGGGACGGAGACAGGGGGCGGATGAATGCCGGGGTAAGCCTGGTATTCACGAGTCGCCGGGGGGAAGGGCGCGTGGTAATTTGAGTCGATGATCGTTTTCGGATGGGGCGAGAAAGTTTCGACTCATGCCTTGAATGTGACGGGTCGATTTCATTTACCGTAAATAGTTAGATATTGTCTGATTCGTTTTTGCCGCGCGAACTCTCGCTCGCGCGAAGCAGGGTTCGGATCTATCGAAGGAGAAGACTTGTTCGCCGGCGATGATGGCGATCTGCGGTATTTTGAAAATATGCCGGTTTTATCTTATTTTGAAGGGGACCCAGACGGCGGGAGATCCTCCGGATTCGAACCAATCGATGCCTTCCGAAACCATATCGAACTTGAGGAGATAATCGCCGGCTTCATCGGCGATGAATCGTTGCGATTCTGGATTCACGGAACAGGCAAATTGCCGTTGAACTGTTGAGCGAACGATGCTTCGATGCCGGCTCGCGGAGGATTACCAGGGACAGTTGAGTGTTATCTCCAACGAAGTCCGCATCGTAGACTCCATCGGCAACGATGGACCGTTGCTGTGGTGGGGGGCGACGGAGGTCAGAAATCCAATTTCTCCGGGCAAATTATCGATAGTAGTTCGACATCTATAAGGTCAGCCGTTTGTTCTGATGCTGAATGTGTCTCGCAATATTTGAGAAAAAATCTTATATTTCCCATTCCCACCCTGGGGTCTCTGACCACTGTGGCTTTTTTTTATATCGTCAGACTCTTTTTTCCAGATTCCGTCAATTTGGTTTATTGTCCTTTGACACTTCATTGTAAGCAAAAATATCAATATTAAACAAAAAACTGATAATCCCAGGCTTAAGTCAATGAACCAATTATCGGGAGCCAGAGCTATTCCTTGACCAAATGTAAAGATATCATTGCACAGTATTGAAAGCGAGAAGGTCAATGGCGCTCTCAAAAAAATCCATCTTGAGAATGCAGTGATTTTTTTATATCCGCATAATTCTGTGAGACTGTATAATTGATTCATTGCCAAAAAATTGTAAAAACACTCTCGTGATGGAGTATCATCTCCAAAAATATCCTTGCTTACTTTGAATGCGAATTTTATGTTTTCACTTTCCCTTACTAAGCTCATATAAAGAAGTAACAATATTATAGTGAACGAAAATCCGCCGAACATTCCCAGGTCGTTTATGTCTAGTTTGATTTCAAAAAATGGGATTTTAAAATCGAGAAAATCACGCTGTTCGGCTTTTTTTATTAAGTATAGTTTTTTAAGCTCATTTTTGTCGAGATTGTCATATCTTAGGATTTCGTATAGCAACTTGTCGGCTTTGGTTATCTTTACTAAATAAAAAGCCAATATTTTTCTTCCAATATATGCCGCCAAAACGAGGTCATTTTCTCCAGGGTTTTCAATCTTTGCATCTTTTTCTACTGCTGGATTGATATTTTTATTCGTATTTTGCGCGGTTTTTAAAGGAAAATAGCGCAGCATAATCTTCTCAAAATCAGAAGCTTCAAGGCTACCTATATTTGAGGGCCATAATTCTTTTCGAGTAGTGTAAGTCGTTTTATTAATGGATTCTATCTGTTTGAAATCGATGATTTCGAGGTCGCTTAGTTTTTTGGGGGGTACTTGTTCATATCTAGAACTAATCATTTTACCTTTTTCGGGTGTTTGTTTCTGTTGAATGAGAAATTCTATATAGGAGTTTTCCAGACGTTGAATATTTTCTATAAGATATCTGG
>JAHELQ010000599.1 GCA_024644125.1 Candidatus Aminicenantota bacterium
TCGATAAACAGATAGGGGATGTCTTTGATATCGATCTCATGGATTTTATCGTAGATCATCTGGGCGGATAGATGGCAACCGCCCCCGGTTTCGATGGCATAGGCATGGGAATGCCCGGAGTTTACCAAACGATCCGAGTCCAGGGCGGTTTTGACATCTCCGACAATGACGGCAAAATTCTGGTCGAAGTGGCGGGCGGTGTATTCCAGGAGGGAGGTTTTTCCACATCCGGGGGAACCGATGATATTCATTGTGAAGATTCCCCTGTCGTAGAAAAATTGGCGGTTTTGAGCTGCAATTTGTTTGTTTCGTTCGTGAACCGAGATGTTTATTGTCTTTTTCATACTATATTCCTCTACATGTGAGTATCTGTATGTTATCCTTTATTTTGCGCGTCATTGCCGGACATTTTATTGTATATCAATAATTCGGCTATTTCAACAATCCGCGGATCGTGGCGATCAAATCGTCTGGATCGATGGGTTTTTCCATAAACTTTTCTACCGGAAGGAAATTGCCGTCTTTCTCCAGGTCGAATTTGAACTTGGTCCGCTGGTTTACCGCGGTGGCAAGGATGATGGGTATGGATTTGAAACGCTCATCCCCTTTGACGTACTGGGCGAAGTTGAATCCATCGCTATCTTTTTCCATCATGACATCCAGGATGATCAGGGCGATCGAGTCGGTTTTCAGGATTTCTTCTGCCACTTTGATATTGGTAGCGGTGACCACATCAAAATTATTGTGTTCCAGGACGATCTTTCTTGTTTCGAGAACATCAACATCGTCATCAACCACTAATATTTTTTTGCTCATTGTTTCCTCCTAATTAACTAATGGTAGTGTTACAGTTACGGTTGTACCAACATTTAGTGTGCTGGATAATTTTATGGAACCTTCGTGATCCTCTATAATCTGTTTCACTAAAGATAATCCGAGTCCAAGACTGCCGTCGATATTTTTACGGGCGGTTTTTCCCCGTTCAAAGATATTGAATACACGTTCTAGATCTTCGTCCGCGATCCCGATGCCGGTATCCCGGATCTTGATCACGATCGATTCTTCCTGAGGGCCAACGAGACAGGTGAATTCGATTTTCCCTTTTTCCTTGTTATACTTGATGGCATTCATGATCAGATTGTTGAACACCCGCAAGAGGAACGTGTAATTGCCGTGCACCAGCCGTTCGCCCTGGCGGCAGGAACCTTTGTAGATGAGGTTGACGTTGCGTTGTTGGGCGTAGGGTTTCATCATGGAGATGGAATCTTGCAGTACCTGGTAGATGTCGAATCGTTCGCGTTTCATATGGGTTTTGTCGGAGAGCATGTAGAAGTCCAGGATGTCGTTCAACATACGCATCAGCACTTCGGCTTTACTTTTGGCGCGTCCCACCAGGTCTTTCGATTTTTTGGGGTCCGTGACGTATCCTTTGTCGATAACGCTGAGCAAGCTGATGATGGCGGACAGCGGCGCCTTGATTTCGTGGGCCATTGTCGCCAGAGCTTGCCTTTGTTCGTTATCCATCTCTTCATCGTCTTGATGGTCGCCCGGATTGTTATTGTCGGGGTTCTCTCGCAATTCGACTGATTTGATGATAATGTCGGTTCCGGACACCAATTTCCGGTTGAATGATTGGCAATAGGGACAGGTCTCGAAAATTTCCTTGAGTTGATACTCTTGCCCGCATTCGCATGCGGCGATTGTAGGAATGGTCGTGATGTTCACCTGGATGTCGGTGAGGCTCTCTTCTTCGAATAGGGCTTTCAGCCCAAAATCCAGCGAATCCACGACAACTCCGGAAAAAGTACCCACATCAATATCGATGGATTGGATGTTACAGAGACCTTCGGTGACTTTTTTGTTAATTGCGGCAACGATTTCTTGAGCCAATGCAAATTCATGCATCTTCTATCCCTCTCGTCACTTCATTATATACCTTTTCGACTAGAAAGGGAAGGGATTTTTTTACCGGGGGACTTAATTCTCCAGACATTGTTATCTCCAGTGCTTGCATGCAATAGATCACGATTTCTACATTGTCTGTCTTGTGCAGGCTACCGGCAAATTCAATGAATTCTATGAGGTCGAATTCGTGCAGCGAAAAGCCCGGTTCCGCTTTTCGGCTAATCACGTCGTCAGGTGTGAAACGGGTAAATTCGCCGGGCTGCATTCCGCAATTCCCGGCATCGATAAAAATAATCTTTTCCCTTTCGTCAAATTGGTGGAGAAGGTTGTAGCCGGGCGTTCCACCTTCTATGACATCTACGGCGCGGCCTTGCAGCCGCTCTTCCAGTAGATGTATGGCGTGAAGCCCGGTACCTTCGTCGCCGAGTAACAGGTTACCCAGCCCTATCACCGCAGTCTTGTTACGCTTCATACTTCGTATATTATTTGAACTCTATATTCAAAAAGTGAGTGGAACATGAGATGCAGGGGTCGTATGCTCTAACCAGCATTTCCATGTTGAACTGGAGCGTTTCTTTTCCAAGGGGTAACATTTCCGGAACCATTTTTTCAAAGTCTTTCTGGATGTTGTTGTGGTTCAAATTGGTGGGAATGACGCAGTTGGCGGCAACGCAGATTCCGTCGTCGTTGTAGGTATATTCATGGAACAATACGCCTCTGGGTACTTCCACGGCGGATGCGCCTCTGCCGGCTTCGATCTTGATCTCCGGTTTTTCCACTTTCAAATCCTGGCCTAACAACCAATCGATGATCGCGATGGACCGTTCGACGGCGAACACACTCTCCGCCACCTGGGCGATGTTGTTCATGTAGGGATTGAAGTTGGGGCCGTTCAAGCCGAGTTCTTCTCCAACAGCTTTTGACAGGGGGGTCAATTGTTTGTAATTGTTGTTGTAGCGGGCCAATGCGCCGACCATAAAGGCGTCGCGGTTGAATTTTCCATATTTAGCGGTAGACTGGGATACGACAAATTCGTTGACCACGTTTTTGTAATCATCCACAGGAATCGGTTTGGCAACGTCATTGGAGGTGATGGAGCCGTCATAGAATGCGTACTCTTTGTCATAGGTGAGGGCGAGGTATTCGGTTTCGCGGGTGAAGCTGGGCAAACCGCCGGCCAGGGATTTGACAACCGCAGCCAGTTTTTTCAGGTCGTCCACAGATTCAACCAACCGTTTTTTCAGCTCTTCCAACTGTTTTTTAGTGGGCATCATGGAAAAATGGCCGACTCTCGCCCGGATGGGGTGGGTGGTACGGCCGCCGATGACGTCGCACATTTCGTTGGCGAGGCGGTGCAATTTGGTTACCAGGAGTATCACATCGGTGTGGGTGGCGATGAGGGGGATTACGGAGCCTACTTTCAGCAGGTCGGGCACTACCAGGTAGCAGACGTGGAGGATGTGACTCTGCAG
>JAHELQ010000600.1 GCA_024644125.1 Candidatus Aminicenantota bacterium
GATCGGAGGGCCGACACATGAAGGACATCCTCTGGCACAACTACATCCCTCGATGATCTCCAAAATCCGGGCAAACAAATCGCCGGTTTTTTCGTAAAGGGACTCGGACAATCCAACGCCGCCGGGATAGTTGTCGTAAATGTAGATGTTGGGTTCGAAATCCGCCAAAACAGGCTTTTCATGAGGCGCCATCCGGGCGATCCGCCGGATCTTGCCTACGCTGATATCAGTGTTGGTGATATTGTCCTCAACCGCAGAGCCAATATCCATTACATCGCACATCAAGAGCACCGCGGCGATATGCCTCATCAAATACGCGATCCCCGCTACCGCTTCGAGCTTCTCCTCCGAGGGAACGTCGAGACTGTTGAGCAATTCACTCTTCACCGTCATCCAAAAAGCAGTGGTATGCATCTCCCGTTGCGGAAGTTGCAAATCCCCGGCCCCAACGTTTTCATTGGTGAAAAATTTCAATTTTTTAAACCCCACCACCTGCGAAAACACATGCACATCGCCGTAATAAAACCGGTGGCTGTCATGGGGCGTATCATCGAACACATCGAGTACAGCGATTTTTGTATAGGTGATGGCATCGGTGTAATAATCGGAATTGGAGCGCCGTACGAATGCCTTGCGATTCTCGAAATCGAATTCCTCGACAATATACTGTTCCCCTTCCAGTATGTAGATGGCTTTGGGATGCAAAGTCTCGAGCGCGGCCGAGAAGTCCACCTCGGCGATCACCTTCTCGGTCTCCGTCCGGTCCACCACTACAAAATTGTCCGACGAGACCCGGTTCAAACTCACCGCGTCCGCGGGATATCCCTCTTCGGTCCAGAACCACTTATCGCCCTTTTGAAACAACACCTTGTTTTCCGACAAATAATCGAGAATCTCATCGAGATCTTCTTCTCCGAAGAGCTCTCCCTTCACGAAGGGCAATTCGAACGACGCGCACTTCACGTGATCGACGAGAATGGTCATGTTGTCGGGGTTGACGCGCCCCATTTCCGGCGATTTTCCGGTAAAATATTCCGGGTGGTTGACAATGAATTGATCCACCGGCGACGAAGACGACACCAGGACGCCGATGGAAGATGCCGATCTGCGCCCGGCGCGGCCAAAACGCTGCCATGTGGAGGCGATTGTACCGGGATAAGAGGCCAGCACCACCGCATCCAACGAACCGATGTCGATCCCGAGTTCCAGCGCGTTGGTGGAGACCACCGCCTTGATTTTGCCCTCCCGGAGCCCTTTCTCGATTTCCCGTCTTTTCTGGGGCAAATAGCCGCCCCGGTACCCCCGGACGCTGCCAGTATCGGTGACATTCTTTTCAAAATCGTTCTTCAAATACTTTACCAACACCTCGGTGATCAACCGGGAATTGGCAAACGTAATCACCTGCAAACCATTGCCCAGCAAGATACCGGAAATTTGCCGGGCCACAGATACATACGAGCGACGAATCCCCAATTGTTTGTTCACCACCGGAGGATTGAAAAACACGAGAAATTTCTCCCCCCGCGGCGCGCCGCTTTTCTCCACCAAACTGACCGGTTCCTCCACGATCTTCTCCGCCAATTCCTTTGGGTTGGCGATAGTGGCGGACGACATAATAAACACCGGTTTACTGCCGTAGAAGGCGCAAATCCTCTTGAGCCTCCGCATCACATTGGCCATGTGGGACCCGAACACGCCGGTGTAATAATGCAATTCATCGATCACCACATATTTAAGATTCTCGAAGAGATTGATCCATTTGGTGTGGTGAGGCAGGATCCCCGAATGGAGCATATAAGGATTGGTGATGACAATCTGCGCTTGCTTGCGAATGGCTTTGCGGGTGCTTTGCGGAGTGTCTCCGTCATAGGTGAACAACCCCAACCGGTCGCCCAGCTTTTTGTTCATCTCGAACAACTCCGCCAATTGGTCCTGCGACAACGCCTTCGTGGGGAACAAATACAGGGACTTGGCCGACGGATCCTTCATCAACGCGTTCAGCGTGGCGGCGTTGTAGATCATCGTCTTCCCCGAGGCAGTGGGCGTCGCCACCACCGTATTCTTCCCCTCCAGGACGTACTGAACCGCCTCCGCTTGATGGGAATACATCCGCTCGATTCCTTTGTCGCGATAGATGTTCACGACTTGCTCATCCAGTTGCGGCGGGAAATCCCTGAAATCTCCGCTAAAGGCGTCTACTTTTGTAATCCGCGCCTCGGTCCCGATATCGTTCTTCAATTTCAGAATCTCACGCAGCGACTCTGCGACTTTAAAATCCTTATCTCCACTCATAGCGCTAACATATCACAAATCCCCGGATTAGTAAACACGATCCGGGATAGTGACACGCTCATGAGCCCCAAACGCGAGATCATGCTAATACGCAAGGATTTATCGAGCGGTTGTCGCAAAAGCGAACGGACGAACAAAAAAACAAACTGAACGCGCAACAAATCATCAGGGGAATCTGACTGCCGCGGGACATATTGTACGGAATTCCGTACAATATGTCCCAATCGCCGTACAACCGGTCCCATACACCCGTACGCTCTGTCCCACTTCCAGTACGACCAGTCCCACGCACCGCACAGTCTGTCCCACACACCGTACAATCTGTCCCACGTACCGTACAGTCTGTCCCACACACCGTACAGTCTGTCCCAAAATCCATACTCGCAGTCCAACGCGCCTCGCGCATCAGCCCCGGCGGCCAAATCCTCCGCATCCTATCATCTCATTCGGAATGGCCCGCGGTTGATCTAGAACAAAATCATACATAATATTTTACCGCTAATATAAATCTTACAAATACACACTAAGATAATTGACAAAGTTGAAAATTTATACTACCATATCAATGGATTCACGAAGAAATAAAGTGTTTACGGAGGAAGGAATCATGGATAGAGAAAAATTTACGTTAAAAGCGAATGAAGCGATAGAACAAAGCGTGCGCCTGGCGGGCGACCATGGCAACCAGGAGGTACATCCTCTACATCTGGCCCAGAGCATCGTCCAGGACAAAGAGAATGTCGTGCACGCCTCCATCAAGAAGATCGGAATCGATCCGCTGGCGGTCGCGAGCGACATCGAACAAGCGGTAAAAAAACTGCCCAAAGTCCAGGGCGCCGATCAATACATCTCCAAAGATCTGAAAAAAGTACTCGACAAAGCCCGGGATGTGGCCCAGCAATTTAAAGATGAATACATTTCCACCGAACATTTGTTCCTTGCCATTCTGGACATCAAAAACGGCGCAGCCGCAATCATTCAGAGTTCGGGGATCTCAAGGGAGCGCTTCCTCGAAGCCTTGATGCAAATCCGCGGCAGTCAGACCATTACCGATCCAAATCCAGAAGACAAAATGCAAGC
>JAHELQ010000601.1 GCA_024644125.1 Candidatus Aminicenantota bacterium
TGGTGTCTGGGATTGTTGTTTGCAGATTTTATCGCCATCTACCAGGCATTGAAAACCGGGGGACAGGTTCAATCGCAAACCGGCATCCCGTTCAGCCGCTATATCACGTGGCTGGAAGGCCGCGATGCGGAGGAGGGGCTGCGATTTTGGCAGCGGGAACTCGCGGGGTATGACGGGCGCGTCGATTTTCCCTCGAAAAGTCTTCACGTAGACCGGCAAAACTATCAAACCGCCGAATATTCCTTCCAGATCGACGACGTCCATTCGACTGCGTTGAATGATATCGCGAAATCCTACAATGTAACCCTGTCCGTTATCTTCCAATGTATCCTGGGCATCCTGTTGCAGCGGTTCAATAACACCTGCGATGCGGTGTTCGGAAACGTGGTGTCCGGCCGCCCGCCGGAAATCGATGGAGTGGAAGAGATCATAGGGTTATTCGTCAACACCATCCCTGTCAGGATTCGGGTCAATCCTGAAGATACCTTCGGGCAATTGATCAAGACGGTCCACCGTAAGGCAGGGGAAGCCAAACCTCATGAATATGTGCCCCTGGCGGAGATCCAGGCGCTCTCTTCCTTGAAGCAGGATCTCATCCGGGTGGTGTTCGGTTTCCAGAACTATCCGATGGAACAACAAATGCTGGACGCCTGCCGCGAGGGTTCTAGCGGAATCTCGATCGTGGATATCCGGGGCTTCGAACAAATCGGCAATGATTTCAATTGTATCGTCAGTCCCGGCCAATGTGTCGATATCCGCATCAATTACAATTCCTGCGTGTACCGGGAGTCGATGGTACGGTGCGTCGCCCAATCGTTTCAAGCGGTTGCCGTCCATGTGGCGGGTCAACCGGAAAGCCGCGTCCTGTCGATTCCGGTAATCGGGGCGGATGAAGCGGCGCATCTCGCGCGCTGTTGGAACGAGACCTGCCGGGAATACGATCTCGAACAGCCAATCCATAGTTTGATAGCACGGCAAATTCACGGAAATCCCCACCGGGTGGCGGCGACAGGCCGTTCATTGCACAGTGGAGATACCCGGAGCGGCGGATTGGGCCAACTTACCTATGACTCCCTATGGGAACAGGCCGGAGTTCTGGCTTCCTATTTGCGAAACGAGCTGGAGCTTCAGGGCGAAGAACCGGTAGCTATCGTTATGGAGCCATGCCTGGAGAGGATTGTGGCGATGATGGGGATTCTCAGGGCAGGAGGGGCGTTTGTCCCGGTCGATCCCGAACTTCCGGCAAATCGCGTTCGCTTTATGATTCGGGACTCTGCCATCCGGGTGGTGATTTCCCATAAAAAGTTCGTTGGCCTGTTGAACCGGCTTCAATGGGAATGCCCGTCGTTTGAGTCCTACCTGTGTCTCGACTCGGAGAATGTCCTTCAGGAAGAGGAAGCGGAGGCCAATCGTTTGATGGACAAAGGTCTCTGGGAATATGTGGGGGAGACCGCCGTGGACCAAATCACCGGCGGCGGTTGGCAGAGCAGTTATACCGGCGAGCCCTTCTCGAAGGAAGAGATGGATGAGTACGGCGAGAATGTCCGAAAAAAACTCGAGCCCTTGCTTCACCCCGAGATGAAGCTCCTGGAAATCGGGTGCGCTTCCGGTATCACCATGTACCGGCTGGCGCCGCAAGTGGCCCTCTATTACGGCGTGGACCTGTCGCAGGCGATCATCGACTGGAACCGGCGGGAGGCGGAGCGCCGTGGTCTCGGCAATATTCGGCTGGGCTGTATGGCGGCGCATGAGATCGCAGGATTGGATGAAGATGATTTCGATGTGATCATCATTAATAGCGTGATCCAATGCTTCCACGGGCACAATTACGTACGACGGGTCTTGGGGATGTGCATCGCAAAATTAAAAGAGACAGGACGCATTTTTATCGGCGATGTGATGGATCAAGAGGCGAAGGAAGAATTGCTCGCCGATCTGCGGCGGTTCCAACGGGAGCGGCCCGGGTACCGGGGCAAAACCAAGACCGATTTCTCTAACGAGCTGTTCCTCAACCGCGGATTTTTTGAAGATTTGCCTCTTCAATATCCGGCCATCTCCGCCATCCAGCACTCCGAAAAAATCTTCACCATCGAGAACGAACTCACCCGATTCCGCTTCGATGTTATTCTCTCCGTGGATCGAAGCCTTCGATCGGGCCGGGTACCGGCAGTCGTCCGCAAACGGCAACACGACATCCGCTTCCTGAAGAGGTATTCGGAATCGTCAACGGACGCGGTCGTAGATCCCGGGCATCTGGCCTATATGATCTACACCTCTGGTTCCACCGGCCGGCCGAAGGGGGTGATGGTGGAGCACCGGTCTCTGGTCAATCTCTGCCTCTGGCATGAAGAGTGCTTCGCGGTCACCCCTGGGGACCGCGCTACCCAATACGCCGGCTTCGGATTTGACGCCGCCGTTTGGGAGGTGTTTCCCTATCTCTATGCCGGGGCTTTGTTGTTTGTGATTCCCAATGAGCTGAAACTCGACATTCATATGTTGAGGCACTTTTTTGAACGGCATGATATTACTATCGGTTTTTTGCCCACGCAATTTTGCGAACAATTTCAGGAAACGGAGAATCAGAGTCTCAGGGCGATACTCACCGGCGGCGACAAGTTGAACCGCTTCATCCCAAGGAACTACATCCTCTTCAACAATTATGGCCCCACTGAAAACACGGTGGTGACAACGACATTCCCCGTGGACCGGCAGCGAGAAAATATTCCGGTGGGAACACCGGTGAGCAATGTGTCGGTGGTGATAATGGCCTGCGACACCACCGAGCCCCAACCGGACGGCGTACCCGGCGAGATTTGCATCGGCGGGAAGGGGCTTTCGCGGGGATATGCCAACCGGCCGGAGCTGACGATCGAGAAATTTGTCCATATGCCGGCGCCGGATGGAAGTCTGCGATCCGTTCGCCTCTACCGCAGCGGCGATCTGGGGCGCCGGCTGGAGAACGGCCACATCGAATTCCTGGGGCGCATCGACCGCCAGGTCAAACTCAGGGGGTTGCGGATTGAATTGGGGGAGATCGAGAATCGGCTCCTTCGCGTCGCGGGCGTTGCCGAAGCCTGTGTAGCAATGGTAGAAGCTGGGGATGACGGCGATAAATCCATCGCGGCATATATTGTTCCCGCGGCTGGGGAGGAGATACAACCGGCTCTGCTGCGGGATTGCCTTATAGAAGATCTACCTCCCTACATGGTTCCCTCCCATTTTGTGTTGCTGGATGGATTGCCTCTGACAGCCAACGGCAAGGTGGACCGCAAGGCGTTGCCCGCGCCCGACTCATCCTCGATGAACCGGGAGTCGAAACTCCCGGACTCAAAAACCGAGGTGGAAGTCAGGGCCATTTGGGCCGAC
>JAHELQ010000106.1 GCA_024644125.1 Candidatus Aminicenantota bacterium
CATCCACATGGTGTCGATATCCCAGCGGCGAATGATCCATTTTAACCGTTCTGGCGCCAGGATTTCCTCTTTTGGGGCCAGGCACAGAGTGTCGCCATTCAAAAGAGCTCCCCAGATTTCAAATGTGGAAGCGTCGAATTCCAACGCGCCGGTTTGAAGGAGCCGCTCCATCCGCGAGAAATCACAATAATTGGTATTTTTCACCAACCGGACGACGTTTTTATGCTCCACCAACACCCCTTTGGGCAAGCCAGTGGAGCCTGAAGTGTAGATGATATAGGCCAGAGAATCCCCATGATGCGCTTTATCCGGAGATATATCGCCGCCATTGGTTGAAACCGAAGAGCGCTCGTTGATTTGCAGCGCCTGCGCCGCTCCCCGCAATCGCTCCGCCCAATCTCCGGAGCTGTCGCAAAGAACCATCCGGGCATCGCTATCCTGGATGATGTAGCGGACGCGGGCCGGCGGATAATCCGCGTTGAGAGGCAGGTAAGCGCCGCCGCTCTTCAAAATGGCCAACACAGAAACAACCATGTCTATATTTCGACCGCTCAACACTCCGACCGGCTCCTCCGGTTGCAGCCCTTTTCGCGCCAACAGTACAGCCAGTCGGTTCGATTCACGGTGAAGGCATTGGTAGGTGAAAGCATGCTCCCCCCACATCACCGCCACCGCAAATGGAGTGACCACCACCTGAGTGGCGAATAACGCGTCGATAGAAGATTCCTTCGGATAATCCGAGGCGGTTCGATTGAACTCCTCCAACAACCGAATACGCTCCTCCTCACCCATGATGTCCAGTCGGTCGATCGCCCGGTCCGGTTGAGAGACGAACCGCGTCAACACTTCGCGGAAATAGCCGCACATCCGTCCCAGCAGGTCTTCATCGAAAAAAGGACTGGTAAACGAAATAACCAGAACAAAACCGCCGAACGTGGTATCGACCGAAAAATCCAGGAGAGTGTTGGTGGTCACCTGCCCATGAACATCCAGCCGGTTTGGTTGAGGATGGTCGTTTGCCAGCCTGTCCCTACGAACCGCCAGATCTCCATATACATGGAAATCCACCAAATTGAACAAAACATCGAAGAGTGGGTTTTGGCGGTGGACGCTTTCGCCAACCAATTGGGCAATTTCCATGAGGGATAATTTATCGTGCTTTTTCACTTCCAACAATTGCCGGTCGATCATACCGCTGAATTCGCTCCAGGACACCCCCTGGGGAACACGCACCCGGACTGGCAGGGTATTCAAAAAGCAACCAAGGATCTTATCGCCGTCTTCCAACACTGGACGGTTATTGGTCACCATTCCCACCACCAGGTCGGATTCCATAGACAGCATACTCATCATAAAACCATACGCCCCAAAGCATAAATTCCTGAGAGAGCTACCGCTTCTTCCGGCCGCCTTATTTAGACGGTCCAGTAAATCCACGCCCAGATCGAACCGGAATCCTCTTACCTTGCGGGGAGCATTGGGATCGATCCCCAATGACAGATCCAGCCGTTTATAATTCTCCAATTGCTGGCGCCAGAAATTTTTAGCCCCCACGTTCTGTTTTTCCGCCATTTGTTCGGCTACATAATCTTTATAGCCGCTTTTCAAAGGTTGCGGTTTAAAACCGGGATTTGTCCCCAATTGCGTATAGGTGGAGTGGAGTTCCGTCATCAAGGCGGCATCGCTCCAGCCGTCGATAATAGCGTGGTGGCACACCCAGAGCAACACAATCCGGCTACTGTCGAGGGCGAAGGTGCGAATCCTCCAGATTCCCGGACGGCTAATGTCCAGAGGTCGCTTACGGTCGCCGGCGATGTATTCTCGAATGAATCTCTCCTGCTCGAAGGCATCCAGATGGGAGAGATCGATGTGCTGTACATCCGACTCGATGGTTTTGTATACCAATTGCAGCGGTTGCCCGTAATCATCCATATTGAAGGCGGTTCTCAATATCTGGTGCTTTCCGGTCAAGAGCGACATGGCAGTTTTTAGCCGTTCGGGATCGAATTGGTCATAGCTCAATTGCCGCACCATCTGGTCGTGGTACACCGCGGCCGGGGCATCCTTCAGGGAATGAAACACCATCCCTTTCTCGATGTCGCTCATGGGATACACATCCTCCAGGACGTCCGCTAAACCGGTTTGCGACAGCACATCATCTTTTAAACGGAAAAACGATTGGTACACCCCCGCCAGTAAACCGTTCTCTTTGCCGCCCTCGTCATTCCTGATCCGTTGGGCCAATTTTCGTACCGTGTCATTGGTAAATAAATCCACAACTTTCAAATCCGTATCGAATGTTTCGTTTACCCGGCTCAATACCCGGATGGCCTTGATGGAATCTCCTCCCAGATAAAAGTAATTGTCAGTGGCGCCGACCGATTCCGCGCCCAACACATCGGCCCAGATCATGGACAGGGATCGCTCCACCTCATCCGCCGGTTCTTCCCCGCTTCCGGACGTAGCCGCCATCACTTCCGGAAGGGCTTTACGGTCCACTTTCCCGTTGGAGGTGAGGGGCATCTTCGCCATCATCATAAAATAAGAGGGAATCATATAATCCGGTAACTGGCGGCCCAGATGATCGCGAAGTTGGGAAATCTCGATGGTTTTACCGTCCATAGGTACCAGAAACGCCGCCAGGTATTTTTCCCCTTCCGCGTGTTGCTTGTCAAGGACAATCACCTCTTTGACATCCGGGTGGCGGAGGAGTTGGGTCTCGATTTCCCCCAATTCGATACGGAAGCCGCGAATCTTGACCTGATGGTCAATCCGCCCCAGATATTCCATTTCGCCGGTGTAAAGGATCCGCGCCAAATCGCCGGACCGGTACAGCCGTTCTTCGTTTTTATATGGATTGGCAATAAACTTTTCGAGAGTCAAGTCCACCCGGTTCAAATACCCTCTGCAGACGCCGAGACCTCCGACGCACAACTCGCCCGCCACTCCGATAGGGACCAGATGAAGATCCCGATCCAGCACATAGGAGGTGAGGGTGGGAATCGGAACTCCGATATTGCTGATATCATGTTCGATTTCCGCTTCCCCGATCTCCTTGAACGTGACGTGAACGGTTGTCTCGGTAATGCCGTACATGTTGACGAGGCGGACGCCGGGGTACTTGTCCCGCCAGGTCTTGAGCTGGATAGGTCGAAGCGCCTCCCCGCCGAATATCACATAACGAAGAGAGAGATCTGCGGAATGGCGTTTCGCCTCTTCGTTGATCAAGTTGTAAAATGCCGAAGGGGTCTGGTTCAACACGGTCACCGCCTCTCTGGCCAGCAATTGCAAGAAACCTCCGGTGTCGCGGGCGGTCATGCGGGGTACGATTACGAGCTTCCCTCCGAACAGCAACGCCCCATACATTTCCCAAACTGAAAAATCGAAACAATAGGAGTGAAAGAGAGTCCAGGTATCCCTATGATGAAAATCGAAGAGGTCTCTCTCGTTGAACAAGAGCCTCACCACATTCTTGTGTTCGATCAAAGCTCCCTTGGGTTTTCCAGTAGTGCCGGAGGTGAAGATCAGATAGGCCAGATCTCCCGGGTCAACTGAAGGAAGAGGGGCGCGATCACGAACAGACAGAGTATGCCATTGTTCAGGAAGAATGGAAGTCCGGGATCCATCCAGCATATCGAGATACTCTTCGCGGGTACATACGATCGCGGCCGCAGAATCTTTCAACATATAACGAATCCTGTCGGCCGGATAATTCACGTCCATGGGCAAATAACATCCCCCGGCCATCAAGATGCCCAACACCATCTCCATCATTTCGAGCGACGGCTCGACAAGCATCGCCACAATGGAATCGTTGGTAATTCCATTACACTTCAGTAACGACGCCAGCGCTCCGGCCCTGCCCGCCAGGAAATCATACGAAATCTGACTCTCTTCCAGCGCCAGCGCGATGGAACCGGGTCTCGCGACCGCTTGTATCGAGAAGAGGGAGTGAATGGTTTCCTCTTGCGGGTAAGCGGCAGCAGTATCGTTAAATTCCTCCAATAGCAGTCGTTTTTCCTCAATCGACAACAATTGGCAATCGCCCAACCGCCGGTCCAACTGAAACAGCACATCCGCCAGCACCCGTTGAAGATGTTTCGCCACGCGAAGAATCGTTCCGGCTTTGTAAAGCCGGGAATTGAAGCGAATGTCGCATTCGATGCCTTCGGGAGCGACGCGGAAGAGAAATTCGACATTGTAGCCGGCGCTTTCGATATATTCTCGTTCATGCAGGCTATCGAGAAGCGCCACCACATCGAACAGGGGAAATCCGGCGCCGTCGGATGTGACATCCAATTCCTGGAGCAACAATTCCAACGGGTAATTCTGGTGTTTCACCGCCTCCTGAATGGTTTGCCGCACCTGAAGGATCAGCTCTTTGAAGGAATTCTCGCTATTGATCCGGTTTCTGAATACAAGGATGGTATTGATGAATTCGAGCTGCGATTTTTGTTTGTAGATAGGGCCGCCCACCAATAAATCATCGCTGCCAGTGTATTTGTTCAATACGACGAGTATTGCCGACAACAAAATCATGTAGATGGAATTATCGTTGCCTTTGCTCATTTCCTGAACTCGAGCGGAGATCGGCTGGTCGAGCCGGAACGATTCCACGCCCCATTCCACTTCACCCGGCCGCAAGGTGTAATCGCGGGGAAACACACTTTTGCCAGGCGGGCCCGAAAGTTTTTCGAGCCAGAAATCACGTTCCAGTTTGTGTTCGCCGGCCGCCAATATTTTTTTATCTGTGTCTTTGATCTCTCTCATCTTCATTCCTCCAACCAGTCTCAAAAATCGAATTCCGCTTCCGGCATCGCCTCATCCACTACTACCAGGCCATGGCTGACATCGATCTCTGCCAACGGGACATCCCTCCGCTCGATTACCGCCTCCGCCACTTCGGAGAAATAACCGAAGAAGCGTTCGATCGTCTCCTCCTTGAATAGAAGAGAACGATACTGGAAAGCGACGCTCAATCCCTCCGCCTCCTGGCTCACCAGGATGGTGATATCGAATTTTGCGGTGGCGATCTGAAATTCGCCCTCATTCGTAGACGGATTACCATCCCGTTGCGCCGGCTGGCCTGCCGGCGTAACGGCCGCCGGCCGATCGATGTTTTGCAACGCCAGCACCACATCGAACAAAGGATTGCGGCTGCGGTCCCGTTTGATCCCCAATCGATCCACCAGACTCTCGAAAGGATATTCCTGGTTTTCGAACGCCCGAAGCGTCCGCTCTTTCACATCACGAAAAAACTCGATAAATGCGAGCTCCGGCCGGGGAAAGTTACGCAACGCCACGGTATTGATAAACATGCCGATGATATGTTCCAGATCCGGGTGACGCCGCCCCGCCAATGGGGTACCGATCACGACATCTCGAACGCCGGCCAGCTTTGACAAAACCACATTCAAGACAGCCACCAGCGCCATGAACAGAGTGGCGTTTTCTTCGGTCGCGATACGATTCAATCCGTCAGTCACGGTTTTTCCCAGATGAAAGACGAGAGTCTTGCCGGCGTAACTTTGAACGGTGGGTCGCGGAAAATCGAGAGGTAACTCCAATTCCGGCACGAATCCCGAAAATTCTTGCAACCAGAAGGACTCCTGCGCCCTTATCTTCCCGGCCAAATCTTCCCTGTTAATCCAGCCGGCGTAATCTTTGTACTGGATGCGAGGGGCAGGGAGCGACTCTCCATTGTAAAGAGCCATAAAATCATGCACCAACACCTCCATCGAGGAACCGTCGCTGATGATGTGATGCATATCCACCATCAAGCGGCACTGGCCATTTTGGGCACGAACCAATCCCACGCGCAGCAAGGGCGCCAGCGAAAGCTCGAACGGCCGGACAAAGGCTTCGATCGCCATGGGTAATCGATCGAGGGAAACATCGCCTTCTTCAATCGAAAAATCCAGGTCATCTTGAATCCGTTGCACCGGTTCCCCCGCAACGATGGTAAACGACGTCCTGAAACTTTCATGCCGCTGGACCAATGCGCGGAACGCGCTCTGCAGCCGGGAGCCGTCAATGGAATCCGGTACCCGGATCACATTGGGTATATTGTAGGCCACGCTGTTCAAATCCGCCTGTTGGACAGCATACAACCGCCGCTGAGCAGAGGTGACCGCATAATAATCTCTCTTTTCCACTAAATCGATAGCTTCGAATTCAATCTGGTTGGCTTCCAGGATAAAATTGGCCAGTCCGCGAATCGTGGGATTCCGGAATATCTGGCTGAGGGGAATCTCCACTCCTGCCTCGCGGTGCACGCGCCCCGCCATAATGGTGGCCCGCAACGAATGGCCGCCCAATTTGAAAAAATCGGCATCCATGCTAATGGACATCGCATCGACAGCGAGAAGTTCCGCCCAGATGTGGGCTAATCGTTCTTCCAACTGGCAAGCCGGCGGGAGATACCTGGCGGCGAACTCTACCCGCGGCTCCGGCAGCGCCCGGCGATCCACCTTGCCATTGGCGGTCAGAGGGATTTCGTCGAGAACCACAAAATGCGCGGGAATCATATAATCGGGTAAATGACGGGCCAGATGGGCGCGTGCAGTGTCTTGATCGAAAACACCATCCGCTACCACATAAGCGCATATAGATTTCTCTTTTGAGGGATTTTCACGCGCCAGCACAACGGCGTTGGCGACAGTGGGAAGAGACAGCACATGACTTTCAATCTCCCCCAACTCGACCCGCATACCGCGAATCTTGATTTGAAAATCGATCCGGCCCAGAAACTCGATAGTCCCATCCGGCAAAAAGCGGGCCAGGTCGCCGGTACGATACATCCGCTCCCCCGATTTGAAAGGGTGCAGCACAAATTTTTCTTCCGTCAATTCAGGACGATTCAGATACCCGCGAGCCAATTGAACTCCGGACAGGCACAATTCCCCTGGGACTCCGATAGGTTGCGGCCGTAGGCTCTCATTCAAAATATAGGACTGCGTATTGGCCACCGGAGGTCCGATGGGGATCATCGCGTCGTCGCGCCGCACAATGTGCATGGTGCTGACCACAGTGTTTTCCGACGGTCCATAATTATTCACCACCATGTAACTTCTGGACGTGAACTCACGCATTTGTTCGCCCCCCGCATGCAATGTTTTCAAGCAGGGATTTTCGAATCCATGCATATATTGTTCACACAATTGGGTAGGTAAAAAAACGATGGTAATACAATGACGAATAAAAAACCGGTGCAAACGGTTCAAATCCAATTTTATCTCCGCCGGGACCACATCCACCAGGCCGCCGCTCACCAGGCAGGGAAAGGTTTCGTAAATCGAAGCGTCGAAACTGAAACCCGCGTATTTAGAAGCTCTGTCTTCGGCGGTCACCGAGAAAAGCCGGTTGTGCCAGGTCGCCATATTGATTAACGAACGGTGCCCGATCATCACGCCTTTTGGTTTGCCGGTGGAACCGGATGTATATATAATATACGCCAAATCCAGAGGATGATGCCGAATATCCTGGATATCGCCGTTACCTTCATAATTCGCGGAATCTTCAAGGATCACGGGGTCTGTCCCCAGGGGCAACCTTCCTTCCATACTCCGCTGGCAAAGAGTCGTGACAGAGCCGCTATCCTTGAGCATAAAGGCGATCCGTGAATCCGGGTAATTGTGGTCAATTGGCAAGAACGCGGCTCCGGCCAGGAGAATTCCTGCTATCCCCATCATCATTTCTGCGCAAGGTTCCGTGACAATTCCAACGATGGTTCCGTTCGAGGCGCCTCTCTCCCGAAGCGACATCGCCAGGTGGCCCGCCCGTTCCATATACCCGCCGTAAGTCACCATTCGATCTTTAAACACAACCGCGATCCTGTCGGGTTGGGATTCCCGGTGGAGGTTCAAATAGTTATGGATCGTCGCCTCGTAGGGGAAATCGCAGGCGGTGTCGTTGAACGTTTCCAAAATAATCTTCCGCTCGTCCCCGGGCAATATATCCAATTCATACAAAAAGCCCCCGGGAGTCGAGACAATGGCGCCGACCAACTCCCGGAAATAATGAATGAAGCGACGAATCGTCGTTTTTTCAAACAAACGCGAGCAGTATTCGATTCCAATCCTCACCCGGTTTCCCTGCAGTTGGGCGGTCCAGGTCATGTCAAAGCGCGAGACCTTGCTTCCGTACTCGCGGATTTCAGCATCGCCGGCTTCTTCATTCGCAGTTGGTCGAGGCCGCGGAATGGGCGCCTCGATTGTTTGATAGGCGAACATGACATCAAAGAGAGGATTTCTACCTGCGTCCCGTTCAAGCGCCACCCGCTCCACCAGTTCCTCGAACGGATAATCCTGATTCTCGAATGCCTGAAGCGACGCGCGCTTCACCTCTTGAATAAAATCGGGGAACGTCTTGTGGAATGCAGGCGACATACGAATCGCCAGAGTATTGACGAACATACCGATGATCCCTTCCAGATCGGCGTGCCGCCTTCCAGCCACAGGCGTCCCTACAACGACCGCCGGCTGATTGCCCAATTTTGCCATCAGCAGGCCGAAAATGCCCAAAAGGAGCATAAAGGGAGTGAGCCCCTGTCCAGACGCCAGCCGCGTTAATTCTTCCGTCAATTCCCTCGATAGGCCGAATCCCATCGAGCCGCCTTCGAAACTCTGTACAACTGGCCGGGGGAAATCACAGGGCAATTGCAGCACCGGAACATCATCCCCAAATTCCTTCTTCCAGAAGGCCTCCTGCTCCAGGATCCGCTCCCGTTGCCTGTCGCTCTTCATCCATTCGGCATAATCCTTGTATTGAATTTCACATGGGAGTGGCAAACAGTCAGCCATCAAGAGATGAAACTCCCTCACCAACACGTCCATGGATGCGCCGTCGCTGATGATGTGATGCATATCCACCATCAAGACATCGCCGTCTTCCCCGCCGTCAAAAAGTCCCGCCCGGAGAAGCGGCGGCTGATCCAACGCGAAGGGGCGGACGAACCGGCTTGCGACAGTTTCAGGATCTTTTGCCGCGTCGAAGCGCTGAAGCGCAAAATCCACCTGTCCATGCACCCGTTGAACCGGTTCCTCGTTGACAGTGACGAACGATGTTCGGAAGCTTTCATGCCTGCCGATCAACTGCCTGAATACAGACTCCACCCGGTCCGCGCTCGCTCCCGATTGAATTCTCGTAAATAGCGGGATATTGTACACAGTGCTGCCGCGGTCCATTCGCTGCAAGATGAACAAACGCTTTTGGGCCGAAGACAGAAGATAATAATCCTTTTTTTCCGCCGGTTGGATGGAGAAAAAACTCTTACGCCCCGCCGCCCGGATGAAATTGGCGAGTCCCTGGATGGTGGGGGAACGGAAAATTTCCGTGAGGGGAATCTCGATTCCCAGCTCCCGGTGAATGCGCCCCACCAAAATCGTGGCCCGAAGAGAATGGCCTCCCAACCGGAAGAAATCGGCATTGGTGCTAACCGATCCCGGCTGTAGAGACAACAATTCTTCCCATATGGAAACGAGAGCCGCTTCCACCGAATCCGCGGGCGGCACGATGACCGATCCCAGATCCAGCTCCGGTTCCGGCAATGCCCGAAGGTCTACTTTACCGTTAGGTGTAAGAGGAATCGCATCCACTTCGACAAAATATGCGGGAATCATGTAATCAGGCAACAATCTCCCCAATGCGGCAATAACGGTCTCCTGGTCGAATTCTTCTCCGGGCGCCACATAGGCGCACAGATATGTCTCATGAGTCGCATTCTCCCGCGCCGCCACCACGGCGTTTTTTACCTCAGGCAATTGCATGAGCCGGTTCTCGATCTCACCGAGCTCGATGCGCAAACCGCGAATTTTCACCTGTTGATCGATCCTCCCTAAAAACTCGATCGCTCCATCCGGAAGCCAGCGGGCCAGATCGCCGCTGCGATACATGAATTCGCCTGCATGGAATGGATCCGGTACAAACTTTTCCGCGGTCAGCGAGGGACGGTTCAAATATCCTCTGGCCAACTGGGTACCCGCCAGGCACAATTCCCCGGCAACTCCCAGAGGCTGCACGGTGTTTCCGGGTCCAAGTATATATGCCCTGGTATTGGCCACCGGAGAGCCAATGGGAAACGACGGCCTTTCGCCGTCCACCGCCAGAAAAGTACTGACTACAGTATTTTCAGTGGGACCATAATTGTTGACCAATACAAAACTACGGGGAGTAAAATCCCTCAGCCGGTCTCCTCCGGTCAACACTACCCGTAACGAGCAGTTATCGTACTCTTTCATGTATTGCTCGCACAATTGGGTAGGCAAAAACGAGATCGTGATGCAATAACGGGAAAAAAACCGGTTTAACCGGCTGAGCACCGAAATGTCCGCCGCAGGGACGATGAAGAGCGACGCGCCGCAAGCAAGGAACGGAAACATCTCGAGCACAGTGGCGTCAAAACCGAAACCCGCCAATTTCGACGCCCGGTCGTGTTCCGTCACCCCATAGGCTCGTTTGTGCCAGGTCACCATATTCATCAGCGACCTGTGTTCGATCAAAACACCTTTGGGCGTTCCGGTGGAGCCTGAAGTATAAATAATATAGGCGAGATCAAGAGGAGCGGTTCCAGGCAATGAGCCTGCGGCCGCTTCGTGATTTGCCACTACCTCATCGAGGATGACCGTATCGAAGGCTCCGTCGAACCTGCCCGCCAATTCCCTCTGGCAACAGACGACGCCGGCGCCGCTGTCGGCGAGCATAAAATGCGCGCGTTGATCCGGATACGCTGGATCCATGGGCAAAAAGGCCGCTCCCGAACGCAAGACGCCCACAATCCCAACCGCCATGTGAAGGGAAGGATGCGAAGTGATGCCTACGATATCTTCATTACAGATTCCCCGGGCGCGCAGTTCTGCGGCCAGAACATCCGCAACCCCTAACAATCCTTTATAGGTCAGATGACCATCCTGGAACACGGCGGCGACACGATCGGGCCTTCTAGCGAGATGGCCCTCCAGGAGATCGACGACCGTTACATCCACTGGAAAATCCGCGCCAGTGTCATTGAATGTCTCAAGAATGACGCTTCGTTCCGCAGGCGTCAACATATCGATCGCTTCCAGATGGATTGCCGGGTCGCCTGTCACGGCATCGACAATACGCCGGAAATAGTCGATGAAGCGCCGGATGGAATGTTCTGTAAACAAAGCTGTGCAATATTCGATGCCAAAAAAAAGACACTCCCCCCGCTCGAAAGCCGTCCATGTAATATCGAATCGGGCGACGCGTCCTCCCAGGCTACGCACTTCCAACCAATCCCCGGGCAAATCTTTCCCTTCGTTCTCCGGGAACCGCGCAGCGCCCGTATTCTGGAGAACGAACATAATATCGAATAACGGATTCCGCCCAGGATCCCGTACGATATCGAGCGAATCTACCAACTCTTCAAATTGGAAATCCTGATTCTCAAACGCAGCCAGCGTTTTCTCTCTAACTTGCATCAGGAAATCTGTAAATGTGGTGCCCGCCACAGGGAATGTACGAATCGCCAGGGTGTTGACAAACATACCGATGACATTCTCCAGATCCGCGTGACGGCGGCCCGCCACCGGTGTGCCCACGACAACGTCTTCCAGATTGCCGAGTTTCGATAACAGTACGTCAAATACGCTCAGAAGCGCCATATAAAGAGTCGCTCCGCGGGCTTCGGCGAGCGATCGCAACATTCCGCTCTGCCGGGAATCGAGATAAAATCCCAACGCCTCGCCGGAAAATTTCTGGACCGCGGGGCGGTCATAATCATAAGGAAGTTGCAAGACCGGGATCTCTCCGGCAAATTCCCGTAGCCAGAATTGTTTCTGCTGTTCAAAATTCCCCGCCGCTGCTTCGCTACCCTGCCACAAAGCATAGTCTTTATATTGAATCGATTGGCGAGGCAATTGCCCGCGTTCGAGCAGCACATGAAATTCCCGTACCAAAACCTCCATCGAGGAACCGTCGCTGACGATATGATGCATATCCACCAGAAGAAAGTAAGAATCCTCCCCTACCGGGGCTACCCCCAGCCTCAGCAACGGCGGTCTGGAAAGGTCGAAGGGGATGATAAACCGGTTCAGCAGCCCGGGTAATCCTGCAACTGGATCATCGATTTTTTTCATCTCCCGAACTGTGAGTTCAACCGAGTCGGAAACGCGTTGCACCGGCTCATCGCCAACCGTGACAAACGACGTACGGAAGCTCTCGTGCCGCCGGAGCAATTGTTCGAAGACCAGTCGCAGTTCCTGTAGATTGGGAATCCCCCGAAGTAACGTCACATGCCGGAGATTGTACACAGTGCTTGCGGCATCCATTCGTTGCAAGACATAGAGCCGCTTTTGAGCCGAAGATAACGGATAATAATCCCTTTTTTCAGAAGGTCGAATCTCTTTGTACGCTTCCTGCGCCAATGAATTTATGTGCGAGGCCTGGCCGCGGACAGTGGGAAACCGGAACACATCCGTCAATGTCATAAGGACACGCAAATCCCGTTGGATCAGCGACACCAGCACGGTTGCCCGGAGCGAATGCCCTCCCAGGTGGAAAAAACTTGTTTCCACTCCAATACGCGAAGGATCAATCCCCAGCACTTCAGCCCAAATGCAAACCAACGCCCGCTCCGTTT